>NZ_JBXWSM010000088.1:0-15153 GCF_059613405.1 Ruegeria sp. BHSA118 | reverse complement strand
GTCACGAGAAAATCCTATGGAACATGACTGCCTAAACGCGTTCAGAACGGCGTGTCATGCGCCGAACTGACCGCCTGTTCGATATCATCCAGATCCTGCGCGATGGCAAACTGCACCGCGCGCAGGACATCGCGGACCGGCTGGAAGTGTCGGTCCGCACCGTCTATCGCGACATGGACACGCTGGTCGCCTCGGGCGTTCCGGTCGAGGGAGAGCGCGGCGTGGGTTACATGGTGCGCGAGCAGATCACCCTGCCACCGCTGAATCTGACCCCGGCCGAGCTTGAGGCCCTGAACCTCGGCATGGCGATCGTGGCCGAGGCTGCAGATCCAGACCTGAAAGCCGCCGCCAACTCTCTGGCAGACAAGATCGATGCCGTTCTGCCCACACAGGTTGTGGCCGAAGCCGATAGCTGGAAATTCGCGGTCTACCCGTTTGCCGATGCAGCCCGCGGGCTTGCGCATATGGCCCCGATCCGCGCCGCCATCAAATCACGCCAAAAGCTTCGGCTGTCCTACCGTCGCATTGACGGCGTTCTGACCGACCGCACCATCCGTCCGCTTCACATGGAGTATTGGGGCCGCGTCTGGACGCTCACAGCATGGTGCGAACTGCGCAACGGCTTTCGGGTATTCCGCATCGACCTGATCGAATCCGTCTCGCCGCTGCCAGAGATCTTCGCAGACGAGCCCGGCAAACGCCTGAGCGACTACGACCCAAACGCCTGACACACTTCATCTTTTCAAGAATACTCCCGCCGGAGGCATGGCCCGAAACGGGCCATACACCCTCATTTCAGGTAAGGATCCGGATCCACCGATTCAAACCCTTTGCGCACCTCGAAGTGCACATAGGCATCGTCACCGCCCCTCAACTGCGCCAGCTTTTGTCCACGGCGTACACGATCCCCTTTCTTGACGGTGATGTCATCAACATTGGCATAGACCGTCAGCAGATCGTTTTGGTGTTTGAGCACGATGATCGGAACCTGATCCGCGTCCGCGGTAATCGCCGCAACGGTTCCCGCCTCAGCCGCGTTGACGGCTGTGCCGGGGGCCGCGGCGATGTCGATACCTTCGTTCTTGCCCTTTCTATAGCCGCGGATGATGGTGCCGCTGACCGGCAGCGACAAGGCCGAAGATCGCGTGTTTGTCGGGGCTTCGGCCGTTACATCAGGGGCTTCAACCCGCGGCGCAACCTTTTCGTCGGGCAAGGGCTGCGTGGCACTTGGTGGTGTCGGCGTCGGCGATCCCTGCCCCGGCTCCGTTACCTCTGTGGCCGCAACCGGTGCCGCAGCAGCGCTTTGACGTGGCGCGGGCTGGTTCTTGACCGGGATCAACAGAAACTGACCTTCACGCACAGTGAAGTCGGACCCCAGGCCGTTCCATTCCGCCAGCGATTCCACCGGCACCTGATAGAGGCGCGAAATCGTATAAGCCGTTTCGCCGCGCTTGACCTTGTGGCGGACAGGTTCCGGCCCGCTTGCGACGGGCGCCGGGGCTGGCTTGGCAGGCTCCAGCGTCGTTGTCCGGACACCCCCCGTTTCAGGGGCCTGATCAATGGCGGCTCCGGCAACCGATGCGATATCGACGCCACTGCCTGCACCTACCGAACGCGGCAAGGCCAGAACTTCGCCCTCTCGCAGGGTGTCGGTTGTCTGAAGGCCGTTGAACCGCGACAGCTCACCCTCGGGCAGGCCAACACGCGCGGCCACATCGCGCACCGTGTCGCCGCGTCGGGCAACGACAACCTGGTAGTTCGGATAGGTGATCACGCCCCGGCTGTCGGGCGACGGGCGCGACGTTGTTGCCGACTGCACTGCATCAGTGGTCGAAAATCCGCCGACCTGCCCGCGCAGGTCATAATCCAGTGGCCCCTCACACCCGGCCAGAATGGCCAGAGCGGCCACTCCGGTCGCGCAGCGACGCATAGCTGATTTGGATACTGCACTCATAATTCTGTCCTCAACGCCTGCCCCTGTTGTCCGGGGTTCCGGCGACCAAATTTATCAAGCCTGTTACGCCTCGTCCTTGCCAAGCCCCTCAAGCAGAGGCACGAAACGGACCGACGTCAATTCTTCATAGTCCAGACCGGCCTCGGTGCGCGTTACTTTGATCAACTGCTGCACCGTGTCCGACTGCCCAACGGGTAAAACCATAATACCCCCGATTTTCAGCTGCGCCAAGAGCGGTCCCGGAGGGTCTTCGGCCGCGGCCGTCACGATGATCCGATCGAACGGAGCCTGTTCCGGCAGTCCAAAGGATCCATCCGACAACATGGCCGTGATATTCGTAAGCCCCAGATCGGCAAAAAGCTTTCCTGTCTCGCTGACCAGCCGCCGATGGCGTTCGACCGTATAGACCCTGCGCGCCAGTTTCGACAGGATTGCGGCCTGGTAACCTGACCCGGTTCCGATCTCGAGCACGGTATCGCGCGGCCGAACGTCCAGCGCCTGCGTCATGAGGCCAACGACCGACGGCTGGCTGATCGTCTGACCGCAGGAGATCGGCAATGGCATGTCCTCGTAAGCGCGATCCGCGAACAGGCCGGTGACAAAGCGGCCCCGGTCAACCTGTTCCATTGCCTCCAGAACGCGCGCATCCGTGACCCCCCGTTTGCGCAGGGCAAACAGGAACTGCATCACGGTTTCCGGGTCCAGTCCGCTCATTCGACCGCCCTCAATGCCTCCAGCATGTCATATGCGGTCAAGTCGGCGCGCATCGGTGTGACCGAGATATAGCCTTCCAGATTGACCGCAGCATCCGTTCCCGGCGCAGTCGGGTTATGCTGATAGCCACCCTTGATCCACAGGAACCGCCGCCCCGAGGGCGAGCTGTGCGGCTCGACCGAAAAATGCGTGTCGCGCCGGAACCCCTGCGCAGCAACACGCGTACCGCGCACCTCTTCTGCCGGGACAGGTGGGAAGTTCACGTTGTAAAACAGGCGGTAATCGCCCTGCTCGGCCGGGGTTGCATCCAGAATACGTCGGACCAGATCCGCCCCGAACCGCGCGGCAGCTTCGAACGGGTCGTCCAGCCCCAGATTTTGCGGGCCGAAATATTGTGACAGAGCAATCGCAGGAACCCCTTGCAGCGCCGCTTCCATCGCGCCGCCGATAGTGCCGGAGTAAAGCGTGTTCTCGGCCGAGTTGTTGCCCCGGTTCACGCCGGACAGGACCAGATCCGGCGGGCAGTCTGACATCACGTCATGCAGGCCCGCCAATACACAATCCGCAGGCGACCCTTCCGCCGCATAACGCCGTTCGTCCAGCTTGGCGATCATCGTGGGATGGGTGTAGCTGATGCAATGCCCGACCCCGGATTGTTCAAAGGCGGGCGCGACCACCCAGACCTCACCATCCGGACCTGCCAGCTCGGCAGCGATCGCCTCCAGCGTGATCAAGCCCGGAGCGTTGATCCCGTCATCATTGGTCAGAAGAATACGCATGTGCCCGATTTACCCCCGCGTTTGGCCCTTGATAGACCCAGCCCCGCGATGCGGCAAGCGACGCAACCCTGCAATCTGAGGCTTTCGCGCACCACTTGCACGGAAATCGAGAGGTTAACTCTGCGCCTTGGGGAAAACGAAACATTTGTCGCGGCGAATGGTCAGCCACATGACACGGCCCGGATTGGGCACAAAGACATTCGGGACAGTCGCCCTGAGGATCGAGCCGTCGTAGTCCATGCGAAACTCGACCAGGCTTTCGTTTCCCAGAAAACGCGCACGCTCGACCACGCCCCGCGTGGCAACGCCATCAGTCGCGGTCGGCAGCGGGCCCTTGCCGTTGCGGTCGAAATCCAGTTTGACATGCTGGGGGCGGAATACGATCTCGACATCCGTTCCATCCGGAATACCCGGCGCCAGAAACTGGCCGAACGGCGTGTCTGCCAGCGCTCCGTTCACCTGCGCCCGCAACACGTTGACATCACTGAAAAAAGCCACGGCCGCCTTGTCTGCCGGCCGGGTATAGACATTGTATGGCGCGCCCTGCTGGACGATCTTGCCGCGCCGCATCAGCGCGATCTCATCCGCCATCCGCATTGCCTCTTCCGGTTCGTGCGTAACCAGCAGAACGGCCGCATCCTCTTCCTTGAGAATGGACAGCGTCTCATCCCGGATGCCGTCGCGCAGACGGTTGTCGAGGCCCGAAAAGGGCTCGTCCATCAGCATGATCCGGGGCCGTGGCGCCAAGGCGCGGGCCAGGGCCACACGTTGTTGCTCGCCGCCCGACAACTGATGTGGGAACCCGTCGATGAACCGCATCAGGTCCACCTTGCGCAGCAGTTCCTCGACCCGGGCTCGTTTTTCGTCCTTGCCGCCTTTCAGGCCAAAGGCCACGTTGTTGGCCACGCTCAGATGGGGAAACAGGGCAAAGTCCTGAAACATCAACCCGATCTCGCGCCGCTCTGGGGGCACCCGAAACACGGTGTCGCAGATCAGTTTGCCATCGACGTAGATCTCGCCCGAGTCCTGCATCTCGACCCCGGCGATCATGCGCAGGGTGGTGGATTTCCCGCAACCTGACGGCCCCAGCAAACAGGTCACCTTGCCGGCCTGAACCGTCAATGACACGTCATCCACAACAACCCGCCCTTCGAACCGGCGAATAATATTGCGAATTTCCAGACGCGGAGGAGTTGCGTTACCTGTCACCTATGGACCCCATTGCCTGTCCCGATCAAATCCATCGGGCTTGGGCGGGGATAGCAACCCCGCCCTTCAGGTGCAAGAGATCAGCAGCAACCGCCGGATGATGCGGTTTCGCCTGTTGCCTCGAACGGGCTTTCGCCGCCGCAGCCCTCGAAAATACCGAAATGGGTGGAAAAATCGCCGATAAAGTCGAAATGGCGGGCAAACCGCGTGTCCCGCAGCATCATCCAGGTATTGCCGCAGACCGGAAAGACCTTGCCGGTTTCGATGACATGGTGATCGTCCAGAACAAACGCATGCGGTGCGTTGGAAACAGTGCCTTTGTAGATCACCGCCTGGCCGTAATCTTCGCAGGCCGGTTCCAGCGCCGGCAGCTTGAACAAACGGTAGGTTGCCGACAGGAATTTGAGCGGGGCAACACGCTCTTCCAGCGCAGGGTTCTCGATGGTCAGCGGGCGGTGCGTCACCCGGCGCGGATCACCGAAACCTGCGTTGCGCGCCATCGACAGGAAATCATTCCAGTACAATGCACCTGACAGGCACTCGCCATACAGAACCTCATCCTCGGCCATCGCCTGCGGGACACGGCGGTCGGCATAGACGTCCGAGAAATACATCTCGCCGCCTTCTTTCAGCAACCGATGCGCGCCGCGCAGCACGGCATCCTTGTCGGTCGCCAGGTTGATGACGCAGTTCGAGACGATGATGTCGAACGATCCGGGTTCCAGATCCAGTTCCTCCAGCTTCTCGATATAGCCGTGATGGAATTCAACATTGCTTTTGGCGTACCCAAACGCCTTGGCATGATAATCCTGATGCGCGCGGGCAACGTCCAGTTGTTCAGGCGTCATATCCACACCGACGACCCGGCCCTTTTCACCAACCATGGCAGACAGCGCATAGACATCGCGCCCCGCCCCACAACCAAGATCAAGAACCGACATACCCTCGAGATCCAGAGGCGCGATCAGACCACACCCGTAATATCGGGTCAGCACATCATCATGGATCCTGGACAATACCCGCTTGAGATGATCCGGAATGTCGTCAGGCGTGCAACAGGCGTTGGTCTGCAAGTCCGCACTGCTTTGCAGAACTTCACCATAATAATTCCGTACCGAATCGTGCTTCATCGCTTTTCCCCGCCATGCGTGTCTGTACGCAGCTAATGCAGCGGCATCGCATTCGCAATCCGGCCACGGTCGTTCTGACGAAAGCGTGAGTGTTCCTGCGCGCTACTACCCCAGCAATTCAAAGTCCACGCCGGCACGGACAACGCCGTTCACCTGAACCTCAAGCCGATGCGCACCGGGGATCAGCCTGAAGGTAGAGGCATCACCCTTCAGCCTGTGACGCTTGACCAACTTGAGCCTGCCGTTGTTCAAAGCCGCCTGTTTCAGCTTGTACACCTTGGGTGACGTTCTTCCCGCAGGGCGCTGAAAATAAATGATATAATCCACCAGAACCGGTTGCTTCCCTACCCCGGTCAAATCAACGGAAAACTCCAGCGCTTCGCTGATACGGGCCTCGGAACGCAGATCAATTGTCACCGCGATATCCGCATCAGGGTCATATCCCAGCATCTTCATCGCCTCTGGGTGCCCGGCCTTGACCAATCCGCGCAGCGTATGAGAGGTCATCCACTCCAGCTCTGCCGCGGTCTGTCGTGCTTGGGTGTGCCACTTGTCCAGACGCCCCAGCACCAGGCCGGGATCTTTCTTGGCAATGTCATTCAAATGGTTGGCCACCGACCGCGTCACATACCGGGTCGGATCACCGTGCAACCGGTCCAACAGCGGCAACGGGTCCGTCAGACCCAGACCGATGCCCTGCCCCCATGGCAGACGGGGCCGCGTTCCCTCGCTGACCAATCGGCGCACGTGATAGCTGCCGTGGGTGCACCAGTCCTGCATCCGCCCAAGCACCCTGTCCGGGGCATGGTTCAGGAAAGGCCGAATGGCCCATTCCATCGAAAACCGCTGCGTCAGTTCCTCCAGCACATCCAGAGACAGATCAACGTGATCCAGCCCGATGGCCGCGACCCATTCACCCAGCGGCGCGAAAATGAAATCGCCGAAATCATCATCCGATCTGGCGGGGTCCAGCGGAGGCGGCAAAGACCGCAAAATCACCTGGGCGACTGTCGGCAAGTCGCCCGGCACGGCCTGTTGCAGGCATGTCGCGATCCAGGTCATACGCTGTTTCAGTTCCAGTTCAGGCAGGCGCGACATGACCTGTGCCTGAAACGCAGAGGCGTCGAAACCCGGTTCAGCGTCCAGGAACAAGTCACTGAGAAAGCTGACTTTCTCAGCGTTGAACAACTGATCTTTCAACGAAAACCCCTGCGCCATGATCACATCGTCAGGTTGGTCGCACCGCCGTCCAGCAGGATATTCTGGCCAACGATGAAGCCCGCATGTTGCGAACACAGAAACGCGCAGGTCGCACCAAACTCCTGCCGTGAACCATAGCGCCTGACCGGGATCGTCGCCGCACGGTTGGCACGCGCTTCGTCAATCGAAATACCCTGTTGCGCCGCCACACCGCTGTCCAGAGAATCCGCCCGGTCCGTGGCATGGATGCCCGGAAGCAGGTTGTTGATGGTCACCCCGTGTGGCGCCACCTGACGCGAGGTTCCGGCCACATAGCCCGTCAGACCTGTACGCGCCGCGTTTGACAGGCCCAGAACCGCAATCGGCGCACGCACGGATTGCGAGGTGATATTCACCACCCGGCCCCAACCCTTTTCCATCATTCCGGGAAGCAGGGCCTTCATGAATGCAATCGGCGTCAGCATGTTGGCATCCAGCGCCTTGATGAAATCGTCACGCTCCCAGTCCGACCACGATCCGGGCGGCGGCCCACCGGCATTTGTCACAAGTATATCAACACCCTGCGCGGCCTCGATCACCTGCGCCTGACCGTCGGGCGTGGTCACGTCGCAGGCCACGGTCTGCACCTCAACGCCGTGTTCTGACCGCAGGCGTGCGGCTTCAGCCTCCAACGCCTCGGGGCCGCGAGCGTTCATCACCAAGTTCACGCCGGCCGCGGCAAGCGCCTCGGCGCACCCAAGACCCAATCCCTTGCTGCTGGCACAGACCAGCGCGCGTTTTCCTTGAATTCCCAGATCCATCGGATCCTCCCTGTCAGTCATCGCCGCATGTCTAGCACCGGCCAGACAGGGAAGACCAGAAACGGATCGTCGATCAATAAAAGAACTCTTCCCGGACGATCTTGCCGTCGGCGACGTGATAGACACCCACTTCGCGCATATCGAACGCTTCGCCGGTTTCCTTCACATTGCCCTGCACTTCGAAAATCACGGCAAAACGATCGTCGCCATGAGGAAACGGGTCGCTGACGGACGCAGCGGAAACCTCGTGGGCGTTTTCCCACCACTCATGCTTGCCACGGATGGCGTCGATTCCCTTGGTTTCCCGACCCATTCCCTGAAAATCCTGCCCTTCGACCGACACCGCATCCGGCGCATAAAGCTTGGACAGGTTTTCCTTGGCCCGGTCTTCCCGGCAACCAGCCACAAGCTCATCGGCAATCTCTTTCAAATTCATTGATCCACTCCACCTTTTGTTCACTATATGTTCTTTTTGCCACAGACCCATGATTCGTACCAGACCCTTTGTCTTGCTTCGGCAGGATTCCCCGCATATACGCGCGCTCATGCTTGATACCTCGAACCAACCCACCTTGCCGCCCGAGATCGCCCGGCGCCGGACATTCGCCATCATCTCGCACCCGGATGCGGGCAAGACGACGCTGACGGAAAAGTTCCTGCTGTACGGGGGCGCGATTCAGATGGCCGGCCAGGTGCGCGCCAAGGGTGAGGCGCGACGCACGCGGTCCGATTTTATGCAGATGGAAAAGGATCGGGGTATCTCGGTCTCGGCGTCGGCGATGTCGTTCGACTATGGCAACTTCCGGTTCAACCTGGTGGATACACCCGGCCACAGCGACTTCTCGGAAGACACCTATCGCACGCTGACAGCCGTGGACGCGGCCGTCATGGTGATCGACGGCGCGAAAGGTGTGGAAAGCCAGACACAGAAACTGTTCGAGGTCTGCCGCCTGCGCGATCTGCCGATCCTGACCTTCTGTAACAAGATGGACCGCGAAAGCCGCGACACGTTCGAGATCATCGACGAAATCCAGGAGATGCTGGCCATCGACGTCACGCCCGCCGCGTGGCCGATTGGCGTGGGGCGCGATTTCATCGGCTGCTATGACATGCTGCGCGACCGGCTGGAACTGATGGACCGCGCCGACCGCAACAAGGTTGCCGAAAGCATCCAGATCAACGGCTTGGACGATCCCAAGCTGGCCGAATACGTGCCTGAGCATCTGCTGGAAAAACTGCTGGAAGAGGTCGAGATGGCGCGCGAATTGCTGCCCGCGCTTGACCCGCAGGCGGTTTTGGAAGGCCACATGACCCCGATCTGGTTTGGTTCGGCGATCAACTCGTTCGGCGTCAAGGAGCTGATGGAAGGCATCGGCGCCTATGGCCCGCAGCCGCAGGTTCAATCCGCCGAACCCCGTCAGATTTCCCCGAATGAAAAGAAAGTCGCAGGCTTTGTCTTCAAGGTTCAGGCCAACATGGACCCCAAGCACCGCGACCGGGTTGCTTTTGTCCGTATGGCTTCGGGTCACTTCAAACGCGGTATGAAGCTGACCCATGTGCGGACCAAAAAGCCCATGGCGATCTCGAACCCCGTACTGTTTCTGGCCTCTGACCGCGAGTTGGCGGAAGAGGCCTGGGCCGGTGACATTATCGGGATCCCCAACCACGGGCAGCTGCGCATCGGCGACACCCTGACCGAAGGCGAAGCGCTGCGGGTGACCGGCATCCCGTCGTTCGCGCCGGAGCTTCTGCAAGGCGTCCGCGCAGGCGACCCGATGAAAGCCAAACATCTGGAAAAAGCCCTGATGCAATTCGCCGAAGAAGGTGCGGCCAAGGTGTTCAAGCCTTCGATCGGCTCGGGCTTTATCGTCGGCGTTGTCGGCACGTTGCAATTCGAAGTGCTCGCCAGCCGGATCGAGATGGAATATGGCCTGCCGGTACGGTTCGAGGCGTCGCAGTTCACCTCGGCGCGTTGGGTAAGTGGTGACAAGGCCGAAGTCGAGAAATTCGTAGGCGCCAACAAGCAGCACATCGCGCATGATCATGACGGCGACATCGTCTATCTGACCCGCCTGCAATGGGATATAGATCGGGTGGTCCGTGACTATCCCGCGCTGAACCTAACCGCGACAAAAGAGATGATGGCCTGAGGCAACTGTTTGATTGCACAGGCAGGTTTGGCTGTGCAATCCTGCGCGCATGAGTGACGACGAACTGACCTATCCCGGTGGCCTGCCCGACATGCTGGACAGCTATGAGAACCGGCGCAGCCCGTTTCAGTTCGGCACCCTGACCCTGCCCGCGCTTGACATCGATCTGGATGATCTGGCCAAACGAACCGTGCCCGACACCGCCACCGAATTGCCGCCCGGGCGCAGCACCACCTGGGATCGCAAACGCGTTCAGATCGCGCGGGAATTCGTCGGAAAGTCAGAGCTTGCCTTCCTGAACGCCCAGCTGATCTCGAACCTCAGAAAACGGTCCTTTCCACGTCAGGCCCCTGCGCTGTTCTGCCGGTTGTGGGACGAACAATCCGACCATCTTCTTTCTGCCCTCGACCTTCGTTGGCTGGTGTCGTCTGTTCAGACATTTGCGGATCACGGTCAGACCCCGACACAGCGCGAGGTCGGACATGCCTTGCGCGTGTTCTTCAGCATGATGAAGCTGTATGAGTTCGAGCGGCTCTTTTCGGGGCTGGCCCCGGAAACGCCGTTTCAGTTCAAGGACAGGAACCACGTCCCGCTGCCGTATCAGATGAAAGGCTTTTCCTTTGAAAAGGGCGGGTTGGACGTCAATCTCATCGCTCCGATCTGGACCAGGGCGATGAATGATCCCACGATTGCGCCGCTGGTGGATCACCTGATGATCCAATTGAACAAGCACCCAGGCGGTGTTTTTCGACGCCTGAAACGCATGCGCGACGCCCGCGCACCGCGCAAATGACCACCTGGGGCATTGTGTCCATGGTCCGGGGACCAACCGAAGACGTCCTTCGGTTCGTGGCCCATCACCTCGAACTGGGGGCGGATTTCATGTATATCTACATGGACGAACCCAACCGCCGCACGTTCAGGGCACTGAGAATGCATCCCAAGATCCGGGTCCGTAACTGTGATGACGCCTTTTGGGAGAAACGCGGACGCGCACGACCGGAAAGGCATCAGGTGCGCCAGTCGGTTCACGCCACTTTTGCCTATCGAAACACTCGGCTGGATTGGTTGACACATATCGATGTGGATGAGTTTCTTTGGCCGGCGGCCCCCATTTCCGATGTGTTGCGCGATGTTCCAGACACGGTTCCCGCAGTACGTGTCCGCCCGTTAGAGGCGTTGGCCGGGGGCGATGACCTGTACAAAGCTCATATCCCGCGTGGCCCGAACCGCGAGGCGCTGGTCGAGACCATTTACCCGAATTACGGCGCCTTCGTCATGGGCGGTTTCCTGAGTCACGTGCAGGGAAAGCTGTTTGTGCGCACCGGCTTGAAAAACCTGAACTTCCGAATCCACAACCTGTTTCAGAACAAGGTGCTGCTGCCCTGCAAATACGAGCTTGCCCAGATCGATCTGTGCCATCGCCATGCCCCGGACTGGGACCACTGGAGAGCGCATTACCAGTTCCGCATGGATCGTGGCTCGTATCAGGCAGGAATGGCTCCGAATGTTCCGCGCGAACAGGGAGGGCTGAGCAAGAATGAACTGCTCAACTGGATCGAGGCCGAACAGGGCATGGACGGGCTGCGTGCGTTTTACAATGAAATGAGCGGCGCGGACGCAGAGGTGCGCGCCAACCTGGAACACCACGGTCTGCTGCGCCACCGCCCTTTGAACCTGGACGAAAAACTACAGAAACACTTCCCCGGAAGTTGCTGAATTGTTGCTGAAATTCACCGCCGGCAACAGGCAGGAACAGGTGAAATTCTCTTCATTTGACCCCGATCAACGTTTTTGTTATGTCCGCGTACAAGCCGAAATGTCGCATTACGCGCATGGCCATCCGGGCCCGGCACATCTTTGACGCGCGGGCCAGGTCAAGTGTCCGCAAAAACCGGACATACATGACAAAATTCAACGAACTGAACCTGAACCCGAAGGTCCTCAAAGCCATTGAAGAGGCCGGATACGAATCCCCCACTCCGATACAGGAAGGCGCGATTCCGCCCGCTCTGGAAGGTCGTGATGTCTTGGGGATTGCTCAGACCGGCACTGGCAAGACCGCCAGCTTCACATTGCCGATGATCACCCTGCTGGCCCGTGGCCGCGCCCGTGCGCGCATGCCGCGCTCGCTGGTCCTGTGCCCGACGCGGGAACTGGCCGCCCAGGTGGCCGAGAATTTCGACACCTATACCAAACACCTGAAACTGACCAAGGCGCTGTTGATCGGTGGCGTCAGCTTCAAAGAGCAAGAGGCCCTGATCGATCGCGGCGTCGATGTTCTGATCGCCACACCGGGCCGCCTGCTGGACCATTTCGAACGTGGCAAGCTGCTGCTGACCGGTGTTCAGATCATGGTGGTGGACGAAGCCGACCGGATGCTGGATATGGGCTTTATTCCCGATATCGAACGCATCTTCTCACTGACGCCGTTCACGCGGCAGACATTGTTCTTCTCGGCGACCATGGCATCCGAGATCGAGCGCATCACAGATACCTTCCTGTCCGCGCCTGCCCGGGTTGAAGTCGCCCGGCAAGCGACCGCATCCGAGACGATCGAACAGGGCGTTGTCATGTTCAAAGGCGGCCGTCGGGACCAAGAAGCAAGCCAGAAACGCAAAGTTCTGCGCGCCTTGATTGACGCAGAGGGCGAAAAGTGCACCAACGCAATCATCTTCTGCAACCGCAAGACGGATGTCGATATCTGCGCGAAATCGCTGAAGAAATACGGCTATGACGCTGCCGCGATCCATGGCGATCTGGACCAATCGCAGCGGATGAAGACGCTGGACGGGTTCCGCGACGGATCATTGCGTCTGCTGGTTGCGTCCGACGTCGCAGCGCGCGGTCTGGATGTGCCAGCCGTCAGCCACGTGTTCAATTTCGACGTCCCCGGCCACCCCGAGGATTACGTGCACCGTATCGGCCGCACCGGCCGCGCCGGACGCGCAGGCAAGGCCATCACGATCTGCTCGGTCCGCGATGAAAAAGCCCTGGCTGCGATCGAAAAGCTGATCCAGAAAGACATCCCGCGCCTCGACAATCCGGTCAAGGAAGAGCCCAAGCCTGAAAAGCCGAAGCCCGAGAAAAAAGCCCGGGACTCCGAAGCCAAGAAAGATGCCCGGAAAGAACGAGAGCCCAAAGGGCGTGGCCGCGGGCGCAAGGAAGACAATGGCCGGCCCGTGGTGGGTATGGGCGATCACCTGCCCAGCTTCATTGCCCTGAGCTTTGACGAGCGTCGCGCCGGCTAGATTGCCAGCACCAAGGCCAGTATCGAAACACCCAACAGCAACATCCCGGCGATTTCTCGCCGGGTGATCGTCTCGCGGAAAAACAGGATCGAGGCCATCAGGCTGAAGATCAGTTCTACCTGCCCCAATGCTTTGACATAGGCTGCGTTTTGCAGGGTGAAGGCCCAGAACCAACAAAACGAACCGCCCAGACTGGTCAGGCCGACAAACACGCCGGTGGATCGGGTCTGCCACACCGCGCGCAGTTCGGCCCGGTCGCGCCACAACAGCCACAGGCCCATGCTGACAAACTGAAACGTCACGACGGCGGCCAGGGTGATCAGTGCGCGGAACCAGGCGTCGACATCACCCAGTTGCAACGAGGCCCCGCGATAGCTGACGGCGGAAAACGCAAACAATACCCCTGATCCAAGCCCCAATTGGGACGCGCGGTTGGTCAGATGCCGCCACCAGGCGCCGCTTCCGCCGGGAGTTTTCGACAGCAAAAGCACCGCCATCAACCCCAACAGGATCGCAACCAGCGCGCCGCTGGAAACGCTGTCGCCCAATACCAGAAATCCGACAATCGCGGTCTGAATGACTTCGGTTTTCTTGAAGGTGATCCCAACCGCAAAGTTTCGTTGTTTGAACAACGCCACAACACAGATCGTTGCCAGGATTTGCGCCGTGCCTCCGATGACAGCGTACAGCCAGAAAACTCCGCCAATCGGAGGCAGGCTGGCGCCCGTTGTCAGCATCGCCACAAACAGCCCGGCAACGGCCAGCGGCATGGAATACGCAAATCGCGCAAAGGTCGCGCCTGCAGCAGACAGTTTCACGCTGGCCAGAGACTTTTGCAGCATGAACCGCACGGTCTGAAAGCTGGCGGCAGCGATGGTGACAGGGATCCAGAGACTCATGTCACCCGTTGTGTCGTCAAATCAAGACTTTGGCCAGAGCGGATGCGGCACCGGATCCTTGGCACGTATTAGATACTGCCGGAAAATCTGTGCATAGGAGCGGTACACATACGCCTCATTGCAGGCCAGATACCTGTCTTTGCCATCCCGATACAACGACGGCAGCCGATACCATGGCGCGGCGGGATTCATGTGATGAACAACATGCAGGTTGTTGTTCAGAAACAGAAATGCCAGCGGCCCGCTGTCTTCGATAATCACGGTCCGTGCGCGGGACTTCTCGTGCGCGCGGTGTTCCAGAAACGTGCGGATCTTCAGCAACGCCAGCCCGACATAGGCCGAAATCAGATAGGCCCAGATCGGCATGGCCGACTGTGCAACGATCCACAGTACCGCAACCGCGCCGGGGATATGCAAAGCCCAAGCCAACAGGATCGCCCTGTCGCCGCGCCACAGCCCCCGCCATTCGTCACGCAGAAACAGCACCTGCCCAATGGCCGGACCCAGAACCATCCGCCCCAGAAGCGTGTTGTTCAGGGCCAGCACAGCCTGCACGCCACCCGGCAGGTCCGCCCAGATCTTGGGATCCAAATAGTTGGATTCGGGGTCGTCATACGGGTCGGTCAAAGTGGCATCCTGATGATGCGCCAAATGCAGATCGCGGAAACGGTTATACGGAATGGCCAGTGTCAGCGGCAGCGCCATCAGCGCCTCATTCAGCCATTTGGCTCGGAACGGGTGCCCATGCAGGGCTTCGTGCGTCAAAGACGAATGCAGGGCTGCAACAAAGCCCAAAGCCGGCACCGTCAACCACACCGAAACTTCCGCCAGCCAGAACAACCCGACCAGCCATGCGGCATAGCAGCCAACGATCAGGGCAAATGTACCCCATTCGGGCGATTTGGGTGTTGAGGGCTCAGCCATTGCGCCCCCACGAAATTCCGGCCCAAATTCTTTCGTAGATCACATACAGCGTCAGGCCGATGGTGGTATTCACCAGCGCCAATGCCCCACCGACAGCGGCCGAGCCGGTGGCGATCAGACCCACCAGCGTCATGGTGGTCAGC
>NZ_JBXWSM010000087.1:0-15407 GCF_059613405.1 Ruegeria sp. BHSA118 | reverse complement strand
GCCACGTTGTCTGTGTCCGACCCGGTCAAACCCGGCACCGAGGAGGCGCTGGAGCGGCTTCACCAAATGGGCCTGACCGTGGCCATGGTCACCGGAGACAACGCGCGCACCGCGCAGGCCTTGGCTGATCGGCTGAGAATCGATCACGTCACCGCCGAAGTGCTGCCCGATGGCAAGGTGGATGCGATCACCGCCTTGCGGGACCAGTTCGGAACGCTGGCTTTCGTCGGCGACGGCATAAACGACGCCCCGGCGCTGGCAACGGCTGACATCGGCATCGCCATCGGGACGGGCACCGATGTGGCCATCGAAACGGCTGATGTCGTTCTGATGTCCGGCGATCTGCGCGGGGTTGCAAATGCAGCCGAGATCAGCCGCAGAACGATGCGGAACATTCGCCAGAACCTGGGATGGGCATTCGGTTACAATGTCCTGCTGATCCCGGTCGCCGCTGGTGCGCTGTACCCGTTCGGAGGCCATCTGTTGTCTCCGGCGCTGGCCGCAGGCGCGATGGCACTTTCGAGCGTCTTTGTCGTCTCGAACGCGCTGCGTCTGCGTCGTGTTCAAGCCAGCGTACCGGAAACCCCGATCCCGCCCGCCAAGGAGGTGCACGCATGAATATCGGAGATGTGTCCGCCCGCACCGGCCTGCCTGCAAAGACGATACGGTACTATGAAGACATCAACCTGATCAAACCGCTGCGCGATGACAATGGCTATCGCCGGTTTCGCGATCAGGATGTGCACAAGCTGAACTTTCTGGGCCGTGCCCGGGCTCTGGGATTCACCATCGGGGATTGCCGGACATTGCTGGCGCTTTACGAGGATGAAACCCGCGCCAGCGCAGATGTGAAACAGGTCGCGCGGGATCATCTGGCGCAGATCGAGGCAAAGATCACCGACCTGAACGCGATGCGCGAAACGCTGAGCCACCTGATCGACGCCTGCGCCGGGGATGACAGGCCGAACTGCCCGATTCTGCAGGATCTGGGCGGGAAGGGCTGACTTGGGGTTGCCCTTTGGGCGCAGCTTTGCTTTGTCTTCGCCAAACATTTCGGCCAGGCACGCACCGCTGAAGCCGACCGAACAGCGGAGAGGATCACAAAATGGCAAAAGTCGCGTTCCTTGGCCTGGGCGTCATGGGCTATCCCATGGCTGGGCATCTTCAGGCCGCAGGTCATGACGTCACCGTCTACAACCGCACGGCCGCCAAGGCCGAAGCCTGGGTAAAGCAACATGGCGGATCGATGGCGACCACCCCGAAAGACGTGGCTGAAGGCGCCGAGTTTGTGATGGCCTGCGTCGGCAATGACGACGATCTGCGCATGGTTTGCACGGGCGAGGACGGCGCATTTCACGGCATGTCCAGCGGGGCTGTTTTCGTCGACCACACCACAGTTTCCGCAAAGGTCACGCGGGAGTTGTACGCTGCCGGCCAATCACAGGGTATCGCCTTTGTGGACGCGCCGATCTCGGGCGGCCAGGCAGGCGCCGAAAACGGTGTTCTGTCAATCATGTGCGGCGGAGATCAGGCGGCCTATGATGCGGCTGAACCGGTGATGCAGGTCTATGCGAAGATCTGCCGCCGCATCGGGGACAGCGGCGCGGGCCAGATGACCAAGATGTGCAATCAGATCGCCATCGCCGGTCTGGTTCAGGGCCTGAGCGAAGCATTGCACTTCGCCGAAAAGGCCGGGCTGGACGGAAGGGCCGTGGTCGAGGTGATCAGCCAGGGCGCGGCGGGCAGCTGGCAGATGGCAAACCGGTATGAGACCATGCTGGATGATCAGTTCGAACATGGCTTTGCCGTCGACTGGATGCGCAAGGATCTGGGTATCTGTCTGGAAACCGCCAATGACACCGGTGCGTCCCTGCCCGTCACCGCTCTGGTCGATCAGTTTTACAAGGATGTACAGAAACTGGGTGGTGGCCGATGGGACACCTCGTCGTTGATCAAGCGCCTGCGGGCCATGGGGTAACGCGGGGGGTTGTCTGCCCCCCCCCATCGCGCCAAGGCGCGATTCCCCCCGAGGATATTTTTGGCCAGATGAAGAGGGCTCCGGCGCGATTGGAGCGGAGACGGGAATGGACGATTTGAGTGCTTTTTGGACGACCGCGCTGCGGCAGCTCTGGGGGCTGGACGCCCGTTTGACGCGATTGGATGGTGAATATGATCTGAACTTTCTGGTGCAAGCCACCAATGGTCAGGATTATGTACTGAAGGCCATGCGGGCCGGATGCGATGCCGATCTGGTTGATCTCCAGATCAAAGCGCTGGCGCATATCGCTTCTGAGGCACCGGGGTTGCCGTTTCCCAAGGTGTTCCCTGATTTGACCGGCGCAATGCTGCCCGAGATTGCCGATTCTGAAGGACAGCGCAGGCTGGTTTGGTTGCTGGAGTGCCTGCCGGGCCAATGTTACGCGAAGGCCGCCCCAAAATCCGAAGAGCTGATCCTGAAACTTGGGCGCGTATTGGGGGCAACCGACCGGACCCTGGAAGGGTTTCAGCATGAGGGGTTGAACCGGGCCGATTTCAAATGGGACCTGATGCAGGCGGGCTGGATCGCGGACAAGTTAAACGCAATCTCTGACCCCGCGCGGCGGGCAATGCTGGCGGAAATCTCTGAAGGGTTCGCTGCAATCTCGGGTACCCTCTCGGAGCTGCCGAAACAGGCCATCCATAATGATGCCAACGACTACAACGTTCTGGTCGAAGGCGAGTTGAGCGAGCGGCGGCGGATTTCGGGCCTGATTGATCTGGGCGACATGTGCGCCGCGCCGCGCGTCTGCGATCTGGCGATTGCCGGCGCGTATGTCGTGCTGGATCACCCCAAGCCTGAACGGGCACTGGCTGCGTTGGTAAAGGGCTATCACGCGGCCAACCGGCTGCGGGCGGATGAAGTTGACCTGATCTGGCCGTTGCTGAGGATGCGGCTGGCTGTGTCAGTCGTCAACTCGACCCTGATGGCGGCCGAGAATCCGGATGATCCCTATGTGACGATCTCTCAGGCGCCAGCTTGGCGGTTCCTTGAGAACACGTCAGTCAATGGCGGGCTGATGTCGGCGCGGTTGCGGGCGGCTTGCGGCTTGCCCGTGGTTGATGGGGCTGAACGCGTCCACGCCTATCTTCAGGAACACCGGGGACATTTTGCCGACATGTTCGGCCAGGACCTGGGCGATGTGCCCATGGGCTCGCTGTCGGTCGAAAACTGCGTCTGGCCCCAAAACCCGTTCCACATGCCTTTGGCCGAGGCCGCGCGCGTTGGCGAGGAATACGGGCAAGACCTGTGGCTGGGCTATTACAACGAACCCCGCCTGATCTATGCCGAGCCGGAGTTCCGCAAGGGCCCGTGGAAAGCCTCGGACAGGCGGACGGTTCATCTGGCCGTGGATGTGTTTGCGCCTGCCGGGACGGTTCTGCATGCACCGATGAGCGGGCGGGTCGAAGTGGTCGAAAACCGCGACCAGCACCTTGATTACGGCGGGGTGATCATCCTGCATCACGAAACGCCCGAGGGTGATCCATTCTATACGCTCTATGGCCATCTCGACCCGGAATGCTGTGACCGGCTGAAACCCGGCGACCCGGTGGCACAGGGGGCCGCGTTTGCGCGGTTGGGCAATGCCGGCCAGAATGGCGGATGGGCCTCGCATGTGCATTTCCAGCTGGCCCTGACCACCGACGGAATGGAAGCGGACTGGCCTGGTGTCGGAGACCCGGACGAACTGGAGCTGTGGCACGCGGTCTGCCCGAACCCGGCGGCGTTGCTGAACCTGCCGGATGACAAGGTGTTCTATCACCCCACTGACAAAGCGGAAATCCTGAACAGACGGCGGGCACATTTCGGGGGCAACCTGTCCCTGACCTATGACGATCCGGTCATGCTGGTGCGTGGATGGAAGCATCACCTGTTCGACGAATGGGGACGCCCCTATCTGGACGCCTATAACAACGTCCCGCATGTGGGCCATGCCCATCCGCGTATTCAGGCCGTAGCGGCGGACCAGTTGAAGCGGATGAACTCGAATACACGGTACTTGCATCCAGCACAGGTGGAGTTTGCCGACAAAATCCTGTCGAAGCTGCCGGATCACCTACAGGTCTGCTTTTTCGTCAACTCGGGTACCGAGGCCAACGAACTGGCCCTGCGGCTGGCCCGCACCCATACCGGCGCGAAGGGGATCGTCACGCCGGATCACGGCTATCACGGGAACACGAACGCTGCTGTGGCGATCTCGGCCTACAAATTCAACAAACCGGGCGGCATCGGGAAAGCCGACTGGGTTGAACTGGTTGAGGTTGCCGATGATTACCGCGGGTCATTCAAGCGTGACGATGCGGATCGGGCGCAGAAATTTGCTGATCTTGTGGACCCGACCATTGCGGCTTTGCAGGACCGGGGTCAGGGTCTGGCCGGGTTCATCGCCGAAACTTTCCCATCTGTCGGTGGACAGATCATTCCGCCCAAGGGCTACCTGCCTGCGGTTTACAAAAAAATCCGGGCTGCCGGAGGTGTTTGCATCGCCGATGAGGTGCAGACAGGTCTGGGACGGCTGGGCGAGTATTACTTTGGCTTCGAACACCAGGGCGCGGTTCCGGATATCGTGGTGATGGGCAAGCCAATCGGAAACGGGCACCCGCTGGGCGTGCTGGTGACAACCAGAGAGATCGCAGACAGTTTCAACAATGGGATCGAGTTCTTTTCGACCTTTGGCGGTTCAACCCTGTCCTGCCGGATCGGCAAAGAGGTGCTGGATATCGTCGATGACGAGGGATTGCAGGACAATGCCCGCTTGATGGGTGGGCGCCTGATGGCGGGGCTGCGCCAGATCGAAGCCGACTTTGGTTGCGTTGGCGACGTGCGGGGCATGGGGCTGTTTCTCGGCGTGGAACTGATCAACCCCGATGGAAGCGAAGGCACCGAGATTTGCAGCTATGTCAAAAACCGGATGCGCGATCATCGCATCCTGATCGGCAGCGAAGGGCCCAAGGACAACATCCTGAAAATCCGCCCGCCCCTGACCATCGAGGCCGAGGATGTCGACATGATCCTGTGGGCGCTGCGGGATGTGTTGTCCGAGGTGGGCGACTTTTTCCCTGCCCCTGTTTGCGATCATGACCATCACCATGCCGGATGCGGGTGCTGCTGAACGAAAAACCCCGGCGCGCTGCCGGGGTTCAACCGTTCTACACTCAGGGTCAGTGAAGCACCGCCGAGGGGGTCTGGTGGCCGTTGGTCGGTATTTTGAAACCTGCGGTCATACGCCTGAGAGTCAGCCCCAGTTCTTCCGACAGGGATGCCAACGCGGGGGCAAAATCCGGACGTACGATCAAAGACGCCAGCATCATCGCATCTTCACGCGCCCCTTCGGACGCTGCCGCGATCATCTGGGCAAAGCAATTCTCATCCGCGCCAAGGCATGCACATCCAAGACCATGCCGGATCAGGGGGCGGCGGCCATGGGTGGCGCATAGCGAACACAAGCGATCCAAAGTCAGCATTGCCGCGCGCCCACAATCCGCGCCCAGCGCGACTTGAAAATCGCTGGCAGCGTCTGCACGGCCGCCCTCGCCTTCGCTCCACATCCGCAGATACATCACGGCGCCCGCTTCGATGGGGTCGAGATCGGCAAGGCGGCCAACCGCTGCGCCGCCGCGCTTGAAAGACGCGCTCATTTCGTCAGGATCAGTTTGCCTGCGCGGGTGATGCGCAGGGTATAGAGTTGATCGCCAAGTTCTATATGGGCCAGGTTGCCGCCCTTGGTCAGATCCTCGGCCTTGTGCGCGGGAAGCATCGAGACAGCGTAACCTTGGGTTGGAGTCGGGTTCTGTACGTTCATCGGGACATCTCCAGAGCGTTTCGGCATGGTGCCATATCTATCGCGTTTCAATTGATTTGGCTGACCCCGAAAGGGCTGGCTTTCTGTTCCTGTTGCTTAATCTGATTATTTTAGTAAGGATTGTCAAGCATCGTTTTGAAACAGGCGATTGCCCCCCGGTACAGGGCGGGTTAGGTCTTGGGTCGGGCGATGAAGGGCAAGCAAACATGACCGCAGCAGTTGTATTCGATCTGGACGGAACGCTGGTGGACAGCCTGGGCGATCTGGCGGCGGCGGCCAACCGCACGCTGAGCGACGTTGGGCATGATCCACTGTCGATGGGCATCATCAAAGGATTCGTCGGCAACGGTTTACCCAAACTGGTCGAACGCGTGATCCGGCATTGCGGGCTGCCGCTGGATCGCCACGCGGAACTGACGCAGCTGACCCTGAAACATTACAATGCCGCTGCAAGCGAAACGACTGTTCCCTACCCCGGCATCCCCGAAGCGCTGGTTGCCCTGCGACAGATGGGGTGCGCTTTGGGTGTCTGCACCAACAAACCAGAAGCGCCCGCACGGCATGTGCTTGAGGCGCTGAACCTGTCCAACTATTTCGACGTTGTTCTTGGCGGCGACAGCCTTTCGACGCGAAAACCGGACCCCAACCATCTGTTCGCAAGCTTCGATGCGCTTCAGACTTCTGGCCCGCGTCTGTTCGTTGGCGACAGCGAAGTTGACGCGGAAACGGCTGCGCGTGCGAACATCCCGTTTTTGCTGTTTACAGAAGGGTACCGGAAGACACCGGTCACCGAAATTCCACACACCGTGGCCTATGGCGCATCACAAGATTTGCCCGCCCTCGTCGCCAAGTTGATCAAAAGCTGACACCGGTCGCGAAGATCATCGCGCCCTTCGATGCCGGCAATGATCCGCATGGCAACTGACCCCAACAGCCACGGACCCCAAAAGTTAAGAGGGGCCGGCCGAGGGGGTGTGACCAGCCCCTCATCGGGGAAAGTAAATACCGTGTGTGTTTGTGTGGTAAGTACGGTAAGTTATGTTTACCCCTGTTTGTCGCGACGCGAAATTGGGGGATTCCCGTAGTTCCCCAAAAAACGCGAAAAATAAGGGAAAAACGGCGTTTTTCCGGCCCCGGCCACCTGCAAATTTTCGCATGCAAATCGGGCTTCTGGCCCGCAACTTCAGAGGGTTGATCCGCAAGCCGATTGCAGACCAGGGGTAACCCTAGGAAAACCCGTCAGAAATCACGCAGCCCTGAATCTACCTGAACAGAAAGATGCTCAGCCAATTGACCGCATGAACCCGCCGGTTCAGATCCCGGACAGCCTGACAAATGCGTGTGTGTGACACTCAAAAACTAAACGATCTGCGTCAAACGCGGCTGAATTCCGCGCCTCAACGCGAAATTCCTTGCCGATTCCGACGATCCCGACTGCGCCGTCCGAATCTTCTTTGTACCTGACAAGCGACGCTCATTCGATTTTGGCAGCCTTTTGCGCGGCAGGTGCTTGCGGGGTTGCGCTCAGGATATCAGGCAGTCGGGTACCAACACCCTTTTCATCAGAACCCGGCGTATCTGTCGGCCGTTATCACAGCACCCCGCCGCGCCGGAAAACTGGTTATTGGTAATTCTTCGCCTTGGACATTTTGCCGATACCCGGATTGAACGTGTTGGTCGGGTCACAGCATTTGTAATGCGCCGCCAGGTCGGGCTTGGCCTTGTAAAGGTGCCCCACGTTGTGTTCAGCAGGGTATTCCGCGCCGCGTTCGTCAAACAGTTTCAACATTGCAGCCTTGAGCGCCTTTGGGTCAGCCCCTTTTTTGACAATATAATCCTGATGCATCACGTGGCACATGAAGTGCCCGTAATAGAGTTTGTGAACCAACTGGTCTTCGATCTCAGGCGGCAGCTTCTCCAGCCAGTCCTGGTCGTTGCGACGCAGTGCGACGTCCAGTGCGATGATATCTTCGACGTCGTTCGAATGGATCGCCATGTAACGCACCGCCGCGCCTGCCGCCGCAAAACGATGGAGGCCTGCGATCCTGGCCTCGCGCGCATCACATTCGAAAAATCCGCCATCCCGATCATTCAGAAATCGCGGCAACCACTCGGCGGCCTCGGACACACCTTCATCCTTCATTTTCAGGATCAGGTGATGTTCGTATTTGTCGCGAAAATCCGTCATCCGTTTGGGCAGGACACGGGGCCACAAAGCGATTGCTGCCTGCATGAAACGATCGGTGAAATTTCGCAAAAACGGAATGCGCCGCAGGCGTGCATCCACTGCGCCTTTCATCGCAAAGAACATCGGCAGACGGTCCGTGCCAAGCTTGTCGATCATCACGACCGTGTCCTTGCCATAGCGTGCTGCAATGTCGAACGTTTCGCGCTGCATGTATTCGGCCGAAACCGGCAGTGATTTGAACTCTGACAATATGTGGCGCCGCAGGTCCGCCAGATCGTCGGGATTGTTGGTGCCCACATAGAACACCTTCTCGACCTCGTTCTTGGGAAAGGTGTCAAGGCGCACGGCAAAAACAGCCAGCTTCCCGGCCGAGCCCGAAGATTCGAAAAGCCTGGCCTTGTCCGCATTGAACCGCGCAGGCGTTTTTGCATTCACGTCCCGCACGATCTGTGCGTAGTCGCTGGCCGATGCGCGTTTGTTGGTTGCCCCGGGATTGCGTTCGAACCTACCTGCATCGAGGTTTGCAAGGATCTCTTCCGGCGTGCTGCCCAGATCGATGCCGAGGTGGTTGATCAGTTCCAATTCACCCTGTTCGGTGACTTGCGCATAGACGGAAAGTTCCGTGTAAACCGGACCGCGCTCTACCAGAGAACCGCCGGAATTGTTGCATACCCCACCCACGATCGACGCGCCGATGCAGGACGAACCGATCACCGAATGCGGCTCGCGCCCCAGCGGGGCCAACAGTTTCTCCAGCGCAAACAGCGTGGCGCCCGGAAAGCTGACGATCTGCTCACCATCATTCAGGGGCAACAGAGCATCCATCCGGCGCGTGTTGATCAGAACCACGTCACGGTCATAGGTGCCGGACGGTGTAGACCCTTCGGTCAGACCAGTATTGGCCGCCTGCATGATGACGATCTTGTCGGCTGCAACGCAGGCCCGCAGGATCTTCCATTGTTCCAGCAGGGTCCCCGGCTGAACGACGCACAGCGCCTCACCTTCGCCCGAGCGGAAACCGCGCCGAAAACGCTCTGTCGCGCGCGCTCCGATCAGCACGTGACGCGTACCGACGATAGAGCGGAAATGTTTGATCAACGCGTCATTGGTCATATCGGCCCCCGTTTCGGGTTAGGGATTGCGGAAACGAACATTCTCGCGGCTGAGCTGGCCAACACTGGTGACACCCATCAGCTTCATGTCGCGCTCGATCTCGGCCCGCATCAGCCCAAGGGCCCGTTCGACCCCAGCCTGCCCCGCGGCAGCTAGAGGATACAGGTAGTGCCGCCCGATACCCACGGCTTTGGCCCCGATCGACAGCGCCTTGAGCACATGGGTGCCCCGCTGAATGCCGCTGTCCATCATCACGTCCAGCTTGTCGCCAACGGCATCGACAATCTCGGCCAGTTGATCGAACGGCGTGCGCGATCCGTCCAATTGGCGGCCACCGTGGTTCGACAGGATGATGCCGGTGCAGCCGATCTCGGCCGCGCGTTTGGCATCCTCGACGGTCATGATCCCCTTCAGGCAGAACTGACCATCCCAGTCGCGCACCATCTGCGCCACGTCATCCCAGTTCATCGACGGGTCGAGCATGTCGGTGAAGTAGCCACCGATCGAGCTGGCCCCACCACCCATATCCACATGTTCCTCAAGCTGAGGCAGCCTGAACTTTTCATGGGTGACATAGTTGATCCCCCACATCGGCTTGATCGCAAACTGTATCATGCCGCCCAGCGTCAAGCGGAACGGGATCGAGAACCCCGTGCGCAGATCACGCTCGCGGTTGCCGCCGGTGATGCTGTCGACGGTCAGCATCATGACTTCGACACCCGCCTCTTTCGCGCGCTGCATCATGGCGGCGTTCAACCCGCGATCCTTGTGAAAGTAGAATTGATAGACCTGCGGGTTCTTGTGTTTCCTGCGCAGCTCCTCCAGCGAGACGGTTCCCAGAGAGGAAACCCCGAACATGGTACCGTATTTCTCTGCTGCTGCCGCAACCGCACGTTCGCCCTGATGGTGGAACAGGCGCTGCAAGGCGGTGGGTGAGCAATAGACCGGCATGTCAAGTTTCTGCCCCATGACCGTGACGGACATGTCCACGTCCTTCACCCCGCGCAGCACCGATGGCAACAAGTCACAGCGGTCAAACGCGCTGGTATTTTCCCGGTACGTCACCTCATCATCTGCGCCACCGTCGATGTAATTGAAGATCGGCCCCGGCAGCCGCTGTTTTGCCAGCCGCCGGAAGTCGTGGAAGTTGTGACATTGGCTCAGACGCATCAGATAAGCTCCTTAGTAGGCGACCGACGGCAACCAGGTGGCGAGGGTCGGCCACAGGAAGACCAGCGCCAGACCGGTCAATTGCAACAGAACAAATGGGATGATGCCCTTGTAGATATGCGTCAGCTTGATCTCGGGCGGGCAAACGCCTTTGAGATAGAACAAGGCAAAGCCAACGGGCGGTGTCAGGAAGCTGGTTTGCAGCGTCACCGCAACCAGAATCACGAACCACACCAGCGCCGGTTCATCCAGAACGCCAAAGCCGGGGATGTCGATGCCCAGACCGTTCACGATGGGGCGCATCAGGGGCAGCACGATCAGCGTGATCTCGATCCAGTCCAGTACAAAGCCCAGCAAGAAGACGATGAACAGGATGAACAGGATGGTGCCGTTCGCACCAAAGCCGGTGGATTGCACCACATGTTCGATCAGCTCATCCCCGCCCAGTTCGCGCAAGACATAGGAAAACACAGTCGCGCCGAGGAAGATCGCAAAAATGTAGGCGGTGGTGTTGAAGGTCGATACCAGCACGTTCCACAGCTTGGCAAAGGTCAGCTTGCGATAGCCCAGCGCCAGCAGGGTTGCACCCAAGGCACCTATGCCGGACGCTTCGGTTGGTGTGGTCAGACCGGCGAAGATCGAACCCAAAACGGCAAGGATCAGCATCAGCGTCGGGATGACGGCGATCAAAACGTCCTTCACGGCTGCCCAATTGGGGGCTTTCGCGCCTTCGGGCACGGGGGCCGCGTCGCGTTTCACCAGAGCGAGGATGAAGATGTAGGTCAGGTACAAGGCGCCGATGATCACGCCCGGGAAAACGGCGGCCATGAACAGGTCACCGACTGACAGGGCCATCTGGTCGGCCATGATCACCAGCATGATCGAGGGCGGGATCAGGATGCCCAGCGTCCCCGAGGCCGAAACCACGCCCGCCGCCAGCGTCGGCTGGTATTTCTGCTGCATCATCGACGGCAGCGACAGCACGCCCAGCAGAACCACAGAGGCACCAATGATACCGGTCGAGGCCGCCAGAATGATCCCGATCAGGGTCACGGTGATGGCCAGACCTCCGCGCACCGTCCCGAACAGGCGCTGCATCGAGGACATCAGACGCTCGGCCACACCGGATTCGTCCAGCATCAGGCCCATGAAGATGAACATCGGCAGGGCAACCAGAACCGCGTTCGACATGGTCGCATAGACCCGGTTCACCACCGCGCCGAGGGTCAGGTAATCAAGGCCGGTAAAGGTGCTCTCCAACCCAGTCCACAGCATCAGATCGTTGTCGAACAGATAGGCCAGTCCACAAAAGGCCACACCAACGCCAGCCAGAACCCACGCCACCGGGTAGCCAGTGAACAACAAGGCGATGAAGGTCAGGAACATCGCGATGACCAGCTTTTCCTCGGTTGCTTCGACCAGGAAGGTCAGGCCAATACAGACAGCGGCGAACACGGCGAGCACCAGCAAGATGCGGCGCAGCGGCGCGCCTTCACGTTCCGAGGCTGGGCCGTAGATCAGCGCGTGTCCGTCGTGGATCAACCGTGCCAACGCGGCCAGCGCCAGCAGTACAAAGCTGATCGGAATCACCGCCTTGAAAGCCCAACGCGCAGGCAGGCCGGTTGGGCTGTCCGAGCGTTCGTTGACGCGGAAGCTTTCGTAGAAATAGTCATAGCCCTGATCGACCATCAGATAGATGAACGGGGTCAGCAGGGTCAGGATGCCGATGACTTCAATAATCCGCTGCGCGCGGCGCGAAAGCTGCATATGCAGGACGTCCACACGCACATGGCTGTCGGTGATCAAGGCATACGAGATGCCGATCATCGTGACGATTCCATAAAAGTGCCACTGGATCTCATCCAGTTTCGGGTAGTTCTGGCTGAACAGGTAACGCAACGAAACCTGTGCGAAGATTGCGCCCATCAGCAGGACATTGGCCCACATGACGACATGACCCACCGCCTTGACCCCGGCGTCGATCGCGACGGCGATTTTCTGGCGGTCGGATTCGGGGTGTTCCAGGATGCCTTCATAGGCTTCGACCGGATCGTTGAGGTTCTTTTGGGTGGTCATGGTCATTCCTCGCTCAGCAACCCGGAATACGGGCAGTGAAAGGTTAGAAAGTCCGAAGATCGAAAAGCGGGGGCCGGAGCGGCGGATCGGACCGCCCCGGCAACGTCAGTGAGGGAGAGATTACTGACGTGGGAGGAAGGCGTTCGTCTTCCAGAGGTCATAGCCGTCACGGAATTCGTTCATGTCAGCCAGAACCTTGGCAAAGAAGGCATCATTGGCGGCCTCTTCTGCGGCAACCTCTTCCCAGGTCGCGCGGAAGGTATCCAGCATCTCGGGCGACCACTGCTTGATGGTGACGCCGTTGTTTTCAACGTTGTCGATCAGGGCTGCGTGCTGGATGGCTTCGCCTTCGGCAAAGCTGTCTGCCATCGAGGCCTTACAGGCGTTTTCGATGATCGCTTTGTGCTGATCGCTGGTCTCTGCCCAGACGTCCTTGTTGATCAGCAGTTCGAACACGGTCGCCTGCTGATGCCAGCCGGGGAAATAGTTGAACTTGACCAGCTTGTGGAAGCCCAGACGCGCGTCGATGGCAGGCATCGAAAACTCGGTCGCGTCAATCGCGCCTTTTTCCAATGCAGGGAAGATTTCACCACCCGGCAGCAGCGAGGTCGCCACGCCCAGTTTCTGCATCACCTTGCCGCCCAGACCAAAGAAACGCATCTTCAACCCGTTCAGGTCTTCGGGCGAATTGATCTCGGTCGCGAACCAGCCCGAGGTTTCCGGCGCGATGATGGCGCAAGGCAGGACTTTGACGTTGAAACCGGCCTGATCATACATCTCCTGATACAGGGTCATGCCGTTGCCATAATACAGCCAAGCCATGTATTCGCCCGCCTCGGGGCCGAACGGCACGGCCGAGAACAGCGGCGCAGCCGGGATTTTACCGGCCCAGTAACCAGCCGTGGTGTAGCCCGAGTTGATCTTGCCGGTGGATACGGCATCCAGAATTTCGAAGGGCGGCACCAATTTTCCCGGCTCGTACACCTTCATCTTCAGCGTGCCGCCGGACATCAGGTCCAGCTGATCAGCCACGCGAGGGATCGGCGAACCCAGGCCCGGCAGTTCGGTCGAAAAGGCAATCGGTGTTTTCAGCAGCAGCTTGTCCGCCGCGACCGCGGGTGCCGCCAGCAGGCTGGCGGCCACGGCCAGGCTCGTCAGGGTCTTCTTCATGAAATCTCCTCCAGGGTTGGTCGGGTTTTCTCCGATCAGTGGCGCAGGCTCTTCCAGCGCCGTTCCGGTGGTAAACTAACTTTACCAGATCAAACCAGTCAATAACTTTGTTTACCACTGGCAAGAAGTGAAATGGGGAACCCGCCTTCGACAACCCTTGCAAAATCCTGATACGATCACCTTAAAAACTGGCCTTTTCCTCAAAAACCCTTCGCAAACAAATATGTACCCCACGTCCGGGAAGAACAGCCGCGCGCTTGAAATCTGAACGGATATGGTTATCTTTGTTTACCAGTTATCCTGGTTATTTCAGCGTCACACGGGGCAGCATCTCATGAACACCACGGCGATTTTTGAACCTGTTGGACACGAATCGCTGGCTGATGCGGTGGTTTCACAGGTCGAGGACCTGATCGCTTCAGGCATCCTGAAACAGGGCCGGAAACTGCCCTCGGAACGCGATCTGGCCGAGATGTTGCGCGTGTCGCGCCCAAAGCTGCGCGAGGCCCTTCAGGTGCTGGAAGAACGCGGGCTGGTCACAACGCAACACGGTGAGGGGACATTCGTCGCGGCCCTGACCGGACAAGCCATGATGCCCGCGCTTCTTGCTTTGTACGAACGCCATGAACCGGCTTTCTTCGACTATCTTGAGTATCGCCGCGAGCAGGAAGGTTTCGCGGCCCGGCTTGCCGCACGTCGCGCCACCAAGGCAGACAAGGAACGGATTTCAGAGATCCTTGATGAAAACGAGCGCGCCTGGCAGGAGCAGGACGCGAAGGCTTCGCAAGAGGCGGACTTTGCGCTGCATTCAGCGATTGTGGATGCCAGCCAGAACGCGACGCTGATACACATGATGGCGTCGATCTACGAACTCACCCGCAAGGGCGTTTTCTACAATCGTGACTTCCTGCGCACGATTGACGGGACCGGCGAAAAGCTGCTGCAACAACATCTCGAACTTGGCCGCGCGGTGATCGAAGGTGATGAGAAGCGGGCCGAAAAAGCTGCAAAGGATCACATCGACTTTGTCGAAGAATCTTTCAAACTCGGGATCGAGCAGCGGCGGCGCGAAGCCATGGCCGAAAAGCGCCGGATACTGTCACGCTGACGGCGTTGTCACCCATTTGCCGCTCGGATTATGGGGGCCCAGTCCCCGAGGTGGCCGCGAAAGGCACCTGTTTGACGATTTGCGACCGGTCTCCAAACTTGCCCGATCCGGCTGTCAGATATCTTCTCCGGGCGGTTCCAGAAGGCCGCCTGGCTCCAACAGGGCCCGCTCGGACAGCCACGGGTTGAGCTCAAGCGCTTCGGACAATGCTGCGCGCGCGTCTTCCAGGCGTCTCAACCCCATCAGGGACAAAGCCCGCCCACTCAGCGCACCGATATGGTTTGGCGACATTTCGATCGTGACATTCAGGTCGCGCAGTGCCGCATCAAAATCCTGCCTCAGGTAGTTTACGAAAGCCCGTTGATTGTAGCCTTCGGCGTAATCCGGGCAATATTCGACAAGTTGGTTGAAATCATCCAATGCGCCCGACAAATCCCACGCCTCTCGTCGCGCCATTCCCCGATCCAGCAGAGTCTGCGACCGGGCATCCGGCGCGTCCGTCCAAAGTTCCCACATTTTGTTCGAGATGACCCGGGCGTCGCTTTGCGATTGCGCCTTTTGGACCTGCTTGATCAGCGCATCCACACCTTCGATATGATCCGGAGCCGTGGGGCATGTCTCGGCCATGGCCGAGCATGAACACGCGATCAGAAAAAACGTTGCAGCACAGGTTCGCATCACGAACCAAGGGTGGGCCATAATTCCGCCGCGTCAAGGCTGATGTTCAAAACCGCCCAGCATA
>NZ_JBXWSM010000086.1:0-15658 GCF_059613405.1 Ruegeria sp. BHSA118 | reverse complement strand
CCCGCATTTCAGTACTGCCGCCAAGTCCGATGATGTGTCAGGCGGTATTCATTACAGTGCCCAACCGGTGAAAACCCCGTTTTCAGGATATTGAGCCTGGAAGGTAAATTGTAATCCCGGCAATTGGTATAAAACCCGTCGATTCCTGCGGATATTTTGCTGGCAACAATCGTGTTCCAAAGCCGGCCCTGCAAATTTCTGCCGCGGTATCGCGGCAGGACATAAACATGCCAGAACAGCTCTTCCGTGTCGGTGAGGGGCACAAAGAAATCGCGGCTATGCGCGGCATCCCTAACCCAGGCCACCGCCTGGATGCGCCCCTCTTCCGTCAGCACCCAAAGCTGCCACCCGGCGTCCAGCCATTCCAGCATTCCCCAGTCATGCGCCGCCTCAGGGTCCGTCAGGCTGACCAGTTCGTCACTGGTAAGATCTTCGCGCGATCGGATTTCCCGCACCTGTTGCGCGTCCTGCCCGGCTTGTGAGTGGGCAGCGCAACTGGTCGCGCCCAGCCGGAATACCAGATGGCGTTTGCGCACAAAGCTGTCCATCAGGGCCAGCCAAAGCTGCCGGACAAGAACAACCGGCCCACGTCGCGCGGCCCCCCGGATCAGTTGCAATTTGCCTTTTTTAGCCAGATTCATACTTCGCCTTACCAATCGTTCAGGGACCTAACCCGCCGCTGCCCTCTTGAGCTTTTTCAACTGCCCCCGGATCAGATCACGCGCATTTCCCGTCAGGTACACAGACCGGTTCAACACCTTTTCACGTGCCGAAATCCGCTGCACGACACGCGGATTGAATTCTGACTTGTACTTGTGAATGTTGAATTTCTTCTCGCCCGAAACCGGTACGTGATAGCCCTCGACATCCAGGGTGCTACAGCCCTTGCCCTTGGCCCATCTCATGGCCTCCAACCACAAGGCCGGGGCGATACGCAGGTTGCCCGCCGCCCGCAGATGATCCGGCTCGGTGGTGAAATGCCGGCCGTGCACAATGTCCCTGCTGCGATACACCAAAAGCCCGGCAAGAAAGGCCTCTTGCTGCCAGGCCATGATCACGGTGCCAATCTCATCGGGCCGCAATACATCTTCAAACATCGCCTCATAGGCGGGAAGGCTCAGCTCGGGCAGCCTGCGCGAGACGCGCAACCGGTTCATGCTCTCGAGAAAAATGCGGAACTCCTCCGGAGTTCGCGCGCTTCGGAACGTCACGCCCTGCCGTTCGGCGCGCCTGACCTCGCGACGAGCGCTTTTGGAAAACGCCGCCATGATCTCTTCGCTCGTGACCGATATGTCGACCCATCCGGTTTCACGAAACTGATCTTCCTCAGCCACGCGCCAACCGGCACAAGACAGCGCGGCATCCAGTGTGTCGGCCTCTTCTTCGGTCCAGAACGGGGTGACAGTCAGGCTGCCGACCCTTGAAAACCCCGGCTGTCGGCACAGGCCATCCAGAAACGCCACCATGTCGGCGGCATCGTCGCAAACCGGGCCGCTCAGGCAGTGGGCCCGGGCCCAGGCACCGGGCAGATACGGATGCGGTTCAAGCGAGATCAGAGCGACACCCACAAGCGCCCCATCCCGGCGCATTGAGGCATAAATCACCTTGCGATTTAATCTTTGTTCCGAATTCGTAAACAACGGAGATTGCCGCGGATGCTGATGCCGGGCCGCATTCAGAAACGTCATCCATTCGGCATTCCGGTCTGCGGTCAGGGTTTCAGTGCATTCAATCGCAACACTATCTTGCCCTTCAAGTTCCTGCACAGCCAAACTAATACCTCAATATACCGGTTTATTCGCTCTGAATTTCACAGCTACTATTTAACAACAGCCGTCGCTTAATGACGTTGAGTGTATTCATAGATCAGAACAATGGCTAAACAATTTGAAAATGTAAGTGAGTAACGAGAACAGGGTTTCATGACTTCACCGTCACACGGCACGCAGAGCGAATGCGCTGTTTCCATTGTCATCGTGAACTGGAATACCCGGGACATTCTTCGGGATTGCCTGATATCCATTTCCCGGCAGACCCGGAAGCCGCATGAGGTCATCGTCGTCGACAATGCATCAAGCGACGGGTCCGTCGATCTTGTCCGTGACGAACTCCCTGATGTTCGCTTGATCGCCAATGACACGAACCGGGGATTTGCCGCCGCCAACAATCAGGGTCTGGAAATCGCACGGGGTGACAATCTGCTGTTGCTCAATCCCGATACCATCATTCTGGATGGTGCGATCGATACCATGCTGGACTGGCTGGATCAGCACCCGGATGTCGGCTGCGCTGGATGTCAGGTCCTGGAAGATGAAACCACCATTCAGCGCACCTGTTTTGCCGACCCGGGTCCGGGAAACCTGGCGCTGATCGAGTTTGGGCTGCACCGCCTGTCTCGGCGCAATCCGCTTCTGGCCCGCGCCGAGTACGGAGACTGGGATCGGCGTTCGCAACGCGAGGTCGACGTCGTCTCGGGCATGTTCATGCTGGTGCCGCGTCGTGTCTTCGAGGCCGTGGGTCTTCTGGACGAGGCATTCTTCGTCTACTCGGAAGAGGCCGACTGGTGCCGTCGCATCCGCGATGCAGGCTGGAAATGCGTGTTCACCCCCGAAGCGCGCATCCTGCACCTTGAGGGGGGTGGCAAAAGCACCGCCCAGATCCGCTCGCGGATGTACGTACAGATGCAGAAAAGCAAGATGATCTATCTGCGCAAGCATTATGGCCTTTGGGGCCTGTTCCGCGGCCGGATGGTCTTTGTGGGGTCCTCCATATTGCGCTTTGTCATGTCAGTCGCAAATCAACGGGAAGAAGCTACCGCGCGGCGGCGTCTGGCCCGGGCCTCGCTGCGCTATCACCTGACCAGCCGGGAGCCGGCAGAGTGACCGACACAGACGTCCGGCTGACATTCAAATGGGTTGATGGGGTCAAGGGCCTTGAACGCATGACCGATGTGTGGGCCGCACTGGCCCGACAGGCCGGCGCGGATATCTATGCCACTCCGGTCTGGGTCCTGACCTGGTGGGCTCATTTCGGGCGCGGGAAAACGCTCCGGACCCTTGTGGCATATGACGCTCAGGGGCAGCTGGTCGCCTTGCTGCCGTTCATGATCTATCCGGTTTGGCTGGGGCCTGTGAGGGTCCGTATCGCCAAACTGGCCGCAACCGATCCCAACACGGTGATTTTCCAACTGGCCGCCACGGAAACCGCGCTAAGGAACAGCTGCGCTGAGGCCCTGAACGGCCTTCTCGGCGATGGCCGGGCGCATCTGGTCAGTTTCACCCCCGCCTCGGAACGCGGCACCATGCTGGCAGCCATCCGCAATGGGGTGGCACCGGGGCTGGCGCTGACCGACACGCCGGCTGGCACCCATACGGTTTTCGAACTGCCCGATACGTTTGAGGGCTATCTTGCCAACCTGTCCAAGAAACGTCGGGGGCAGTATCGGCGGGATCTGAAACATCTACAGAATGACCACGGCCTGACAACGCGGATGGTCCATCCTGATGCGCATCAATTCGGGGATTTCGTCGGATTCCACAACCGGCAATGGCAGGAGGTTGGAAAAGGAGGCCATTTCGCGGATTGGCCTGGCAGCGCCGCCTTCTACTGCGATCTGGCAGACGCCACCCAGCAGGGGCAGGAAACCTGGTTTGTCGAACAGCAGGGCCGGGACGGCCCCCTTGCCACTCAATTCTGTCTGGTCGCGGGGCAGACCTGCCATTGGCGGTTGCCCGCCAGATCGACCGACCCGGAACTGGAACGCCTCAGCCTTGGGAAAATCGGCCTGGTTCAGATGATTGAACAGCTGATCGCCGCAGGCGTGACGCGGATCGAAGCCGGGATTGGCGCATATGGTTACAAGCTGGTCTATGGCGGTGAATCGGTGCCCACTCATCGCCTGATCGTCTCACGGCGATCAGGAATATCCCCTGTCTTGCTGAAGCTCTGCCTTGGTTGGGCGCGTGTGTTGCACCTGGTCTATTACAGGCTCTGGTTCGGGCGGGTTGCACCCCGGCTGAGGGCCGTGATCCCGCTGAAAAACAAATCGCTGTGGTCCAGCTGGATCAAAACAAGAATATGAGGCGGATATGATCGCATATCAGCTCTCCGCACGGGTTCTGCCTGAAGAAAAGTGGCCCGCCCTCAGCGCGTCATTCCGCGACCTGACCCTTGAACACAGCCTGACCTATGCCCGCGCGGCGGCCCGCCGGATCGGGGCAGAGGCACAGTTCCTGATGCTGGCCACCCCGGACGGGCAGCCTGTTGCCGCCGCATGTCTGCGCATCAAACATGTTCCCGGACTGCGGCGCGGCATTGCATGGCTTGCCGCTGGACCGCTGGTACAGCATGTTGATCGGCCGGACCCCGACACAGCAACACTGCGTGCCGTGCTGGCCGCACTGCGTGCATATGCTCAGGAGAGCGGGCACATCCTGCGCCTGCGGTTTCCGGCCACGCCCTGGCATGATGTTGCATTGTTGGATCAGCTGGCCCGTAGCGAAGCGTTTTTGCCCACCGATCGATCCCCGGCCTATCGAACCGTGGTCGTGGATTGTACCCAGGACGAAGACACGCTGATGCGTGCCCTGCACGGGAAATGGCGCAACCCCCTGCGCAATGCGCTGAAAGCTGGCCTTGATCTGGATATCGTGCCGATTGCACAGGCAGCCGACCGGTTTCATCCGATGTATACCGAGGTTCAGACAGCCAAAGGCTTTCGGCCGGATATCCCGCCAGAATTCTATTATGGCCTTGAGGGATCGGATTTTGCCCATGAGGTTCTGTTTGCCCGCAAGGACGGGGCCGACATTGCCGCGATGACGCTGGGACGGGCTGGGTCCAATGCCGTCTACCTGTTCGGGGCCACTCTGGACACCGGGCGGCGCCTGAATGCCGGGCATTATCTGATGTGGCATTCCATGCTGCGCTGTCGCGACCTGGGCCTGAAGTATTTCGACCTGGGCGGGATAGATCCTGAAGCCAACCCTTCCGTCACACGTTACAAGCTGCGCACGGGCGGCACAGAACTGCGCGCGGCGGGCCCGTACGAGTTCCGCCCTGCCGGCGCCCGCTCTGCCCTGATCAGCATCGCCGAAACCATTCACGCCCGCCTGAAGAAACTGCGCTCATGACAAAGCCCATCGGTATCAACTTTCACGGCATCGGAACACCAAAACGCCCTCTGGAACCGGGCGAGGCTCCCTATTGGCTTTCGGTCGAGCAATTCGAACGGATTCTGGACCGGATCGCCGCAGACCCTGATCCGAACCGGTTCACCATCACCTTCGATGACAGCAATCTTTCGGATCATGACATCGCCCTGCCAGCGCTGTCGGCCCGGGGGCTTCGGGCACGGTTCTTTGTCCTGACCGGGCGGATCGGACAGGCCGGATCACTGGATGCAGACCATCTGCGTCGCTTGCAGGATGCGGATATGACAATCGGCAGCCATGGGATTGACCATCTTGCCTGGCCGACACTGGATGACGCTGCTCTGATCCGAGAACTCAGCGAATCCCGCGCGCAGTTGGAAATGATATGCGCACACCCGGTGACCGAGGCAGGCATCCCCTTTGGACGGTATGATGCTCGTGTTCTGTGCGCCCTGCGCATGGCCGGATACACGGCCACCTGGTCAAGCGATGGCGGAACCTGGCAAAAGAACGCTTTCCTGCGCCCCCGAACATCCTTGCGCGAGGATATGAGCGATCACCAGATACAAGCGGTCCTGTCTGGCAGGGTCGCGCCCTTACGCCGCCTTCGGCGTGCATTGGGAATGGCCAGACGGCGCTGGACGACGACCGGTTAGCGGGTGCGTGCAACCCGCCCGATAGACAGTTCTCCGGGCAGGGCCCTGGGAAACCGGGTATACCGCATCTTTCGCCCTCCTTCCTCGGCCTGGGCCTGGTCCCCATCCTGACCGGACCCGTCATCCGCATCCAGAAACCAGACCCCTGCCCCCAGCAGAAACATCAAAAAACAGAACGTGGCATCCCAAAGGTGGACGGTGACGGCCGACACGCAAAGGCCCAGCAGCGAAATCAGGTATCCAAGGCGCGCATCTGCCGTTGCCCCGGTCAAGTTTCTGCTGCCAAGCTTAAAGAACGTGACAATCATCGCGCCTACAAGAAGGAACAGGGCCGGAAAACCATGTCGCAATGTGACCACCAGCCAGAAATTGTCGACGCTGCTCAGCAGTACCATCCAGTGGGGGCGCGTCCAGTCATTCAGGCCGATACCGAAGATCGGGTTTCGCAGAATATCGTCGGATGCGAAGTTGAACGTATGGATGCGGGCCCATGCCGTACCGGGGGTCAGCGTGAAATGGGTTGCAAAAATCTGGAACATACTTCGGTTCGAGCCAATCTCGGCAATGAAATACAGAACGCAGAATATGCTCAGCAGAACTTTCCATTTCTTCCTGAGGAAACTAAAAATCCAATTCCATCCCATCAGCGCCAGTTGAATGACGACATTCAGAAACGCACCCGATGAAAGGGAAAAGAACACCGCCCCCCCTACTACCGAGGTCAGGCCAACCTTCTTGAAGAACGATTTATGCCATCCCAGCACATACCAGGTCAGCGCGAAGGCCGGCGCGCAGAACACGCCGAACAGGATGGGATGCGGCATCGTTGTCTGCGCCCGCAGCAGTCCAAGCCGAGGTTCGAAAATCCATTTCTGATAGACGCTTAGAACCTTGCCGAACAGGTTCAACAGCGGGGTCTTGCCCGTAAAGGATTCGAACAGGGCAAAGGGCAGCAAAATGAGGATAAGCAGAAACAGGCATTTCACGAAGTACCGAAATGATTCCAGGTTCCGGATATAGGTTCGGGCAATAAAATAGGGCACCAGGGTTTCGATCATGAACATCCCGATGAACTGCCACATTTGCGCCAAACCATTATTGACAGAAATGGACAGGGCCGACCAAAAGCTGAACATGATCGCCAGAATATCAACGGCCCTGATCTTTCCGGCCTTGCCGCTCAGCCATCCGATGATCGCAGGAAACATGAACAGCAGCAGGATCACCCGATACCCGCTGAGCTTGAGCCCCCCCAGGTGGAAATAGAACGGCATCGCGAAGGAGACAATAAGCAAGGCCAGGACGACCGGCTTTGTCGCCGGGGCGCTGGCTTTCGCTGACAAAACGGCTGTCATCTAAAATTCCTGCCTTTAAACGGATAACATATTACAGATTGCACCAACATATTGTCAGTATTCTGGCCGTGCGCCCGAAGCCAATCACTTTTCCACAACATCGCCCGCAATGTCCTCATCGCGAGGGGTAGGATTGCGACAAGCTGGACCCCGCATTCAGGCGACCAAGCTGGCTGCCGGGGCGTACGCCGTATTCGTTGTATCCGTCTTTCCTGCCTTGCGCGTAATAGATGAACTGGCTGCCATAATACCCACCCTGAGAGGGGGTCTGATCCTGAATCAACGCATTGTTGAGCACAACCCAATCGCGCTGGTTCTCGTGCCCGATGATATTGGCCACCGCATTCTGCTCAATGACCACCGAGGTCGAATCCGGAGAAATGTTGATGACCGGAACCGAATGACCGCCGGGCACATGGATCACCGAGTTCTTTCTGATCGAGATATTGTCCGAGCCATGGATCGAAATACCGTGAATATGACCATTGTAGATCATGTTGTTTTCAACCAGCACATTGCGGTGTCGCATGACTGGGTTGCCGAGATCCTTGCCGTCTCCGCCAGCCCAGATGGTCTGGGTGAAATCGCCGCCGGCCATGTCGAATATATTGTCACGGATGACGATGTCCGAAGATCCCCGGGGCGATACCCGCATAATCTGGATCATGTCGCGGTGATCCTGGGATCCAGCCGCACCGCCAAAATCGTGAAACCGGTTCCGTTCGATTCTCAGGCCATCCGCAGCATCCACATCAACCCCATCGGACCGGATCGTGTGAATGTTGTTGCCCGTAAAGACAAACTGCCGCGATTGCACGGACAGAACCGCTGTCCACCATCTGCGAAACTCGTTGCCTGAAAGGGTCAGGTTCCCGCCCCGCTCGATTTTCAGGCCGATCCCGATACTGTACCCGTCCGCCTCGGACCCTGTTCCCCTTGCAGTCCCACCGTCGAACACGGAATTCGATATCACAATGTCCGTACTGTTCAGGATGACGAAATAGGCAATGAAATGCGGATCGCCCCCATTGTAGGTGTAATCGAAATAGACACCATCCAGATGCACATTTCTGGCACCTTCCAGAACCAGACGGGTAAAACAGGCCGGTGCGGCAGGATCGGCGGACCGGATCACCACGGGTGACCGGTATGCCGTGTTCATCCTCAGGGTTCCATAATTCCCCGGCGCCAGAAGAAAGATTTCCCCGCCCCGGGCATTTTGCAGGGCTGCGCCAAGATCGGCGGCATTTGCGACCGGCTGCCCCTTGGTCTGAGTTGCGGGAAGATGCGTTCGCACGTCTCGCCCCTGACAGGGGGTCTGGGCCGCCACATCAAAACCCAACATGAGCAGTAGCGCCCCTGCCAAGACAAGAATCCGGGACCCGGCCATAACGCACCTTTCTGATAACCACACTTGCAGGAAAGTGTAGGCAAGGCGGGTTCCACTGTCTATCGCGCCTGCTTGCCTGTCTGGCGCCATGGCACGTCCGAATGGCCCTTGCAACACCCAGGTTTCCCTTACGGCACCGGGCAATTCATTGCCGATGCCCATCGCCCATACGCAAGGACACGCCTGAATGATGGCTATTTTGTGGCCATTGTTGCCCTATGGGAATCAATTCGCCAAACCCTACGCAACCGCTAAGGGAAGTGGAACAATTCCCGGTATCGAGTATCGAGTTCACTCGGAAATGACTGCAAAAGGACAGAATTGTCCTCATACAGGCAACAGTTTCCAAACATAGCCATATTCCGGCCAATCTGTCGCCCTTGTGCGACTGTTCCATACCCCTTGGGTGAGCGGGATCTTCAGCGCTTTGGGTAAGCGCATTTGGAAACACAGGTGAAAGATGTCGACGACTATCATTGTAACTTCCGCCGCAGAGCTGAACCAGGCTTTGTCACAGGCCAGCGGTGGTGAGACAATCCTCCTTACTGCAGGTGACTACGGGTCACTGAACCTCCACAATACCAATTTCGCATCGAACGTGACGATCCAGTCCGCGGATCCGAATGCGAAAGCCAGCTTCTCGGCTGTGCACCTCAAGCAATCGTCGAACATCACGTTCGACAGCATCAAGTTTGACTACAACTTCAGTGGTGGCGACCACCACTTTCAAAGCAAGTTCGGCGTCTACGACAGCCAGAACATTACGTTCAACAACTCGATCTTCGACGGCGATGTTGCCAGCGGCACCGGAACATCCGCGGACGGTACCGGCTATGGCACAGGTCTGAACATCGCCGGCTCTACCAATATCAACATCAACAACACCGAATTCTCACAATGGTGGAAGGCTGTCATTGCGGTGAATTCCGACGGGATCAATGTCACCGGCAACGACATCCACACGATCCGCTCCGATGGTCTGGTCTTTGACAATGTCGACAACATCCTGGTTGAGAACAACCACCTGCACGATTTCGGCGGCGCGGCTGGCTCGGGCGATCACCGTGACATGATCCAGATTCAGCGCGCCTATGGCAGCGGCAGCGACAACATCACCATCCGCAACAACCTCTTTGACATGGCCAACGGGGATTTCACCCAGACCATCTGGGCTGGCGGTGACGGCAAGGATATCAACGATCCCAGCGTGATCCACCACAACGTGCTGATCGAAGGGAATACGATCTACAACGGCCACTTCCACGGGATCTCTCTTTATGGTGTGGATGGGCTTACGATCACCAAGAATTCAGTCCTGCACGTAGACGAAAAGACGCTGACAGGCGGGATCGAAATCCCGGCGATCAACGTTTCCGCCGGTTCCAAAAACGTCACCATCGATCACAACATTACGTCTCAGATCGTGGGGTATAACGGGCAGGCTGACTGGAACGTAGCCAACAACGCCCTGATCCAGCCCAGTGAGTACGACCAGAACTTCACCTATCAGGCAACGGCACAGGGGAATGGCTACAACCAATATGTCGTCATCCCGGGCAGCCTGGCTGACACACTGAACGCCGGCTCTGCCGTCTCGCACGGTGCCACGGGATCCACCCCCCCGCAGCAGGTTCCCCCCGGGGGATCACAACCCAACACCAACCCCACACCACCGGACAGCGGGTCCGGGCAACCCGATACCGGGTCCGAACAGCCCGATACCGGGTCCGAACAGCCCGACACCGGGTCCGAACAGCCCGACACCGGGTCCGAACAGCCCGACACCGGGTCCGAACAGCCCGACACCGGGTCCGAGCAGCCCGATACCGGATCCGAGCAGCCCGACGCCGAGTCCGAGCCTGTTCTTGGTGCCGACCCGCAGGGCGAACTGATGATCGACATAACCCATCAGGACAGCCCGGAGACTATCGCACGCCTGGACGGGGTTTCTGAGATTGGCAAAACCCATGTTCCGGCCGATGAAACGCAGGCCGAAGGCGATACAAGCGCCGAACAACCTGACACCGGCTCTGAACCTGTCCCTGGTGACGACTGGCAAAGCGAGTTGTCGATGATCGACATATCCAATCAGAATAGCCGGGGAAACATCGGAACCCTGGACGGAATTTCTGACGCGTCGCAGGTTAGCTTCTCGGTCGACATAACCCGTGACGAAGGTGAAACCGGTGCTGAACGGCTTGTATGGAACCATTCGAATTTCGGCCTGAAGCTGAACAAGAAAGGGCATCTGGTCGCAAAAGTCGACAACAATGATGGCGGGTTCCGCGACGGCTTCAAGATCACGGATGTCGATCTGAGCGACGGCGAAACACATCAGGTCACCCTGATGGTTGATCAGGACACCGACCGCCTTCAGATTCTGGTCGATGGTGCCGTTGTCCTGGACGAAACCAATACGGATTTCGATTTCGCCGGCGGACAGGAAAGAGACTGGTACGTTGGTGACAGCGTTGACACCTTTGCGATCGGCGAAGAAGCCCCGTTTGTCGAGCCGTATTCTGATTTGTTCGCGTAACGGCAAAGATCGCTGAAAATACAGCCTATTGATTACCACTGCATGGGCGGGTACCGAAAATTCGGACCCGCCCATATCTATTCCGCCCCCTGGCATTGCCAGTCATGTAAACTTGGGTGCATACGTTCTTTGAATGCTGCCAGCATTCATCTAAAGATTGGTCAAACAGCCATGTCACTGCCTTAAAAGGCGTATTGCAAAAATCTTTTTATCGCGATTGGCCCCGTTTTGAACGCCGCGCAAGGTTACGGGTTTTTTGGGAGAGTAAATGGTACAGTCAGAAATACGCTGGCACACGGATTGCAGACAGGATTATCTGGATACGGTCTGGAACATCATAACAGATGAAAAACCGGCCCGGATCATGGAAATCGGTGGCACGACCAGCCGATCGACCGGCGACAAGACACTGCCCGATCATGTCACATCCTTCACGATCAGTGACATAAGTGCCGAAGAGCTTTCCCATGTTTCCGATGAGTTCGACACCCTTCAGATCAACGCCTGCGGCGATGTCAGCCATGTGGATCAGAGGTTCGATCTGATCATGTCCAAGTTTTGTGGCGAGCATATGCCCGACGGCAAGCAGTTCCACAAAAACATGCATCACCTTCTGGCGGATGGTGGCGTTGCCGTTCACTTGGTGCCGACCATTTTCGCCTCGCCGTTCCTGATCAACTGGCTGTTTCCCGAACAACTGACACGCAAGGCGGTTCAACTGTTGCAGCCCCGGCGCTTTGATGGCCAGAATACCGGCAAATTCCCCGCCTATTACTCACTGTGTCGCGGCTCGACCCCGTACATGCGAAAGGCGTTGGCGGATGTCGGGTTTTCGAGCATCGAAGTACATGAATATTACGGGCACCATTACTATGATAAGATTTTCGGCCTGCGGCAGCTGGATAACGGGCTGGCGCGCCTGTGCGCCCGGCACCAATGGGCGGTTTATTCTTCCTATGCCATCATCATAACGCGCAAGTAAGTGCCCCAGACCGGGCCCACGGCGTTTGACAGGAAACCAGCAAGACCGGAGGCTGTAGAAAGAGCGGAGCCACAAAACAGCCAAACAGACGAAGTAATGGAATTGACGCCCCAGTTTATGAATACCCGCTTCGACAGGTGGAGCGCATGACAAGTTGAGATCCGAGGACGTAGAGATGTTAGAGTCGAAAAGTTATCAGGCCTATATGAACAGCCCATACAAAAGCAGTAAGCATTCCACTTACTTCGATGTGTATGACAAACTTTTTTCTCCTTACATCGGAAAGGATATCACGTTTGTTGAGATCGGCGTTCTGGGTGGTGGATCTCTTTTCATGTGGCGGGAGTTCTTTGGCCCACAGGCGCGCATCATCGGCGTTGAACTGAACCCCGATGCAAAGCGCTGGGAACAGGAAGGGTTCGAGATTTTCATCGGCAGCCAGAGCGATCCGGATTTCCTTGAAAAAATCGTAAGGGAAGTCGGTGACATCGACATCGTTCTGGATGATGGCGGCCACACCTATGAACAACAGATCATTACGACGGAATGCCTGTTGCCGCATATCAAGGATGGCGGGATGCTTGTGGTCGAAGACACCCATACCTCCTACATGGAAGGGTTCGGCCTCAGGCACCGTTCCTTCATCAAATATGCCATGAACATGGTGGACCGTATCAACCATCGGTTCTCGCGGCTGACGCCTGACACCTCGGAAAAACGTGTCTGGGGGATTAGCTTCTTCGAGTCTTTTGTCGTCTTTGACGTGAACCGCAAGGCGACCTCGGTCGCATCGGCGCCCACAGAAAACGCTGGCAAGGACCTGCATGCCAAAGACTTCAGGCATGCGGACAATCAGACCTACGAAGCTCTTCTGAAAACATCCAAAGGGCTCTCGGCGCTCAAGGCCATTCCGGGGATGCGTGCCGCAGCCAGGCTGGTACGAAACATCGTGTCGCTGCCATCCAACATGAAGCGCGCCCGCAGGTTGAAAGAGTATTTTTGACCGGGTCAGGGACAGCTGTGTGCACGTTTCTTGTGGGAAATGTATAGCATGAGCATTACACGACCCGCACATATCCTCTCGACCAGGTTCCGCTGGCCGCATGCGATTTCCGCCAGCCTGCTCATTTATGCGATCACAACCGCACCGGGCCTGATCAGGGATGGCAGAAACCCGGATGACTGGCGTCAGGTCCACGGCGCGCCCGAAGGCGGGATGCCTCTTAACTGGACGACCGAGGAAGGTCGCTGGGCGATGGAGGTGCTGTATGTCCATGTTCTCCAGGAACGTTTTCTGCCCGTTTTACAGACTGGTCTGGCGGCAGGCGTTTTCCTTCTGCTGTCGTGGATTCTGGCGCGGCAGTCCAGCGATCGTGACACCCGGCCCTTCGCGACCTTTTTGATTTTCACGCTTGGCGTTCATCACATCTATATGATCAACGCCCTTACCTTTTCGAGTCACGTGTTTGCTTTCCCACTGGCATTGCTACTTTCCGTTGCGGGGTTCAAATGTTTTGAACGGGGCATTTTACAAGGGTTTGGCGCGCGGGTGATCTGGCTTTTGATCGGTGCGCAATGCATCGCGCTTTGTGCAGCACTCTATCAGCCTTTTGTCCCTTTTGGCGCCGTGATCCTGTTTCTCGCGCTGATCCGAACCCACCATTACAAGACCAGAGACGTGGGCATATTCATCCTGCTGTCGGCAATCGGATCATGCCTTGGCCTTCTGGTCTATTTTGCGCAGGCTCATCTGGCTACCCAGCTGCATGACCATGTCCCCACGACCAACCGTATCGCAATGCCCTCTCTCCACGAGTTGCAGGGCAAGCTTGAAACAGCCCTTCAATTGCTTGGCCAAATCTGGCGGGGGTCGCTACAAAGAATACCCTGGGAAATCAAAACCCTGAACACCGCCTATATCGGAATTGGGTTCTTGCTGGGCGTTGGGCTGAGCATTTCTGTCCTTGTACGGAACCCGCACAATTGGGTGCATGCCCTGCGCATCCTGACAGGTATGACCGGTATTCTCTTGCTGCCTTTGCTGATCTGGTTCTCCTACGATGGGCAGTGGATACCGTCTCGGGCCGTCGCATATGTCGGCTTACTGGCTGCGGTGTTCTATCTGGCCGTTGATGCCGAAATACGGGCAAGAGGGTTCACGGCACCGGTCATTCTGGGCCTGCCCCTGATCGTTGCGCTTACATACGCGGTCATGGCGCCTTTCGTCTGGAGCGATCAGTCCGAAATGGGGGACCGTGATGAGGCGCTTGCCGAGAATATCATGGTGCGGCTCGCGGAGCTGGAAGGGTATGACGGCGCGCCATTCCGCATCGTCGGCCATACAGATTACCCCGATCTGGCTTGGGGGGACATGATCGGCTGGACCGTATTTCACGCTGGCAACTCCCGCCCGGGCATCTTCAAGGACATGTATGACCTGGACTGGTACGCCGAGGGCGGGCTGTATGAAGGACCGCTGGCCTGCGAGGCCTTCCCGGCCGAGAATTCCGTCTATCTGTATCAAGGTGCCGCCTATGTCTGCCTGTCGCAAAGCCCCGGCTTTTCCGGCAACCTCATGTGCGCCGACAGTGACAGGCCCGAAATCGGCCGTGTCTGCGTCACACAAACAGCGGTTCTGCGGTTCTCGGAAATCTGTGCGCGCCCCGTTCGGGGGGGCAGAATTGACGTGATACACACCGCGACGCCAACCATTCGCAGCGCTTTTTACGACGTTCAGAGCCCTGGCCACACCATACATGGCGGGTGCTTCTATACCGCAGGCTGGAACGGTGAGGTGCCCGATGTGATCGACGTGTCGATGGTTGGTGGGGATGGTGCAGTCATCTGGTCCGAAAAGCTGACACTTGGCGCGATAGAGAATCCATCCGGCAACCTAGAATAAGGCGTGCGCCTGACTGGCCAAATGACGCCAAACTAAAAACTTTGTCATCACCAATGCACGGCGTGAGGTGCTTAGTGACTGTGAAAAGACACTGAAATTCGAAAAAATACACACGCACACAGAACTTTTTGAGCCCAAGGCAAAACCATGGTCACTTATCCCCAGACGCACGGGAAAGGCTACGCGTTATGGTAAATTTAAACATGAGCACCCCCACATCTCCGTCCCGGGGAATAGCCCCGGACCAAAGCGCTCCGACGCTCAGCATCATTGTGCCCATGTTCAATGAAGAAGAGGTTCTGCCGGCTCTGTTCGAACGTTTGGGGCAATTCCTCGATCAGCTTGGGGAAAGCTATGAGATCATCTGTGTGAACGACGGCAGCACAGACGCAACTGCCAAGCTTCTGGCCGCCGCGCATGAGCGCGATGATCGTATCAAGGTGCTGAACTTTTCGCGCAATTTCGGCAAGGAAATCGCATTGACGGCGGGGCTGGATGCAGCTGCGGGTGAAGCCGTTGTTCCGATAGACGCGGATTTGCAGGATCCGCCCGAACTGATCGAGACATTTCTTGAAAAGTGGCGCGAAGGGTTCGATGTCGTCTATGCCGTCCGGCGCCACCGCGACAGCGATACCGCGATGAAACGCTGGACAGCGCTGAAGTTCTATCAGGTCATCAACCGGC
>NZ_JBXWSM010000085.1:0-16365 GCF_059613405.1 Ruegeria sp. BHSA118 | reverse complement strand
GTTCACAGATACCTGCGCGTGTTGCATCCGGATACTGGAAATTCGAGGGCAAGATTGTCGCAAGCGCACTCACCATCCACGGAACGCAAGACTTCAGTTTGGCCTCGAAATGTTGGTCCTGAGCCCATATTCCGTCCCCAGCCGTGTTGCGATGGGCTTCCAGCGTCTGGTTGTAGACCAGCTTGAAGATGTGGGTCAGTTCCAGAACGCGGTTTTCACGGGGATCGGCGCATGTGGGCTGAACATCCGGGCAAAGCAGGTTGAGAAGGCGCAAGTAACCGTCCTGCATCGCACGCGCAAACAACAACATTTGGCGAATGGTCTTCATGCTGGGCCGCGCGAAGCGCCGACTTACAAGAAAGGTAAATCTGGCCTTCTCGTCCTCCGGCGGATGCCCATTCAGGGCGCGGGTCAGGGCGTCTTCTGAAATGTCCAGGTCAAAACGCAGCCGTGGGATGGAAAGATTCCGGGCCTGAACGAAATTCCGGGCCGATTGGTAGTTGTATTCCAGATCTTCGCCTGTGTCGTATTCCCAACATCCGGAAAACGGTAGCCGGGGTTCCGGGTTTGGCCCTGTATCCCCGGATTTGGTCAACCCGTCGGGAAATGTGCGTTTGATACTGTCCTGGTCAGGAAGAGCCATGCCTTGTTGCCAGCGATAAAGCGCCCGCGCGATTTTTGCTTTGGGGTCTTTGTCCGGGTTGCAGATTCCATTTTCGATTTGATCTTCCGCCAAACGAACGGCGTAACCCTCAACTGACAGACCGATCAGATCGAAGGCCCAATCCAGAACCTGTTGAACCGGAAGCTGAAGCCTTGATGGGTCCGCGGGATCCGGTTCTGGCAAAAACCAAAACCGTCCGTCCGGCAAACCGTCATCCGAACGGCCGTCGATCATCCAGAATGCGGCCCGTCGGGCAGCGCCTGGCACGTACAGGTGAATTAAAAGCTCCCAGACAATATGTTGGATCGGCGCATCGAATGTCCAAAGCTCCTGCTCGATCCGCCAAAAGGACATTACCACTTCCCAGATATTTTGTTCGGCATCCCGGACCGCGCTCTCATCAAACTCAAGAGCAACAAAGAGCTCCCTACAACTTCTACGATGCTCTTTTTCGATCTGCTTCATCGAAAGCTCTCGCCGAAGAAGGCGCGTCTTTTCACGCTTACCCATTACTGAGCCAAAGAAAGACCGTGACAGTTCGACAAAGATGGCTTCTGGTGGAGGTACAAGTGCCAAGAGAACCCTCATGAACAGTGTAACCGTTTGACAATAAATATCTTTATGAAGAAAGGCAACGCCGGAAAATTGGTTTGCACGCTTTGTGTCAGATATTTTGAAGCGCGCCGATGGCAGGTTCGAATCATGTAATGAACATGGAGAATCTAACGTGGAAAATTTCCTGAAACACAGCATCGACCAACTGGTCATCAACTGGCACGTCAACGAAGCTTGCAACTACCGATGCGTGTATTGCTATGCCAAGTGGGAACGACCGCCTTCAGTGCGCGACGTGATCCGCCAGCCGGAAAACACAGCCAATTTGCTGAGATCGCTCTGGGCTTTTTTCGATCCTGCAAATTTGAAGAACCCTTTGAAGGACACTTTGACTTGGCGGCGTGTCCGTCTCAATTTTGCAGGGGGTGAGCCGTTGTTGTGTCGCGCTGACTTGATCCGTGCCGTTGAGCTGGCCGCCCAGATCGGGTTTGATGTTTCGATCATTACCAACGGCAGCAGGCTTGATTCAGAAACCATGTCTGCCCTGGCGCCGCATCTCGATTGGCTTGGAGTAAGCCTGGATGCATCTGACATGCGCACGAACAAGGCGATCGGCCGCGAAGATCGTCGCTCTCGGCAGTTGGATCCAGAGGCTTTGAGGGACAGCGTCGCAACGGCACGCTCAAACAACCCTGACCTGAAGCTGAAGATCAATACGGTCGTGAGTTCTCAGAACCACGAGGCGGACTTGGCTCGAGTCATTGCGCAATTGTCACCCCACAAGTGGAAGATCCTCCGGGTGTTGCCAATGACAACCACGGCCGGCATGGTGACGGATGAGCAGTTCCGGGCCTTTGTGCACAGGCACCGCTCGTTGACGGACATCATCCGCGTTGAAGACAACGCAGACATGCTCGGGTCGTACCTGATGATTGATCCCAAGGGCCGTTTTTATCAGAACCACAATGATACCCTGAAGGAAGGGTACCGATACAGCAGACCCATACTGGATGTTGGGCCGGGTGCGGCCTTGGAGTCCGCCGGATTCTCGGCGTTCGGTTTCGCCAACCGTTACTGATGAGCTTTTCGATGCAGAAACATTGCAGCGTTAAGGACGTGAACAAGGTGATCGGGAAGCTTCCAGAGGCTGGCAGGGCCGTCAAACGCGGCCGGGTTCATGGGCGACAATATGCGCGTTCTGCTTGAGAAATTATCCGGCAGAAAACGGCAGATGTGATGCGTTCCTTATCTTCTCAGCCCGTCAGCGGCGACCAAGCTGCTGAATCTGCGCGCAAATGATGGGTTGGCATTAACGCCACAGCAAAGGCGGGTTTGTCCGGTTTTACCGTTCTTCGAACCGGATCAACCTGCCAAAACCGTCAAATGAATGCTTCGAGCCCATGACGGAAGTGCTGTGGCGCCACCTTAGGCCAACACAGAACTCCATCCACTGAAGCCCCGCACCGTCGTGCTGACCACAAAGCGGTTGATCTTTCGGCTCAGGCACTCAACGTGCACCCGCTCGCGCCAAGAGCCTTGGCAAGACCTGGCCCGTCGACTGAAGGCCAGAAACTCAATCAATTGTAATCGCGCATTTCGTATCGTATCCAAAGGGCATTATTCCAGGTGCAGGGCAGCGGGTATGAAAGACTTGTATCAAAGCTTCAACGAACTGACCGATGCCGATTGGCTTCAGCTATGGCTGGATAAAGCTGAAAACAAAGGAGGCGAGCTTGCAAGCGCTCTGCCCGACTTTCCTCCAAATGATATTCAAGTTGAATATGTCGGAAGCGCGCTTTCCAGTGCAATCAGAGAAGCATATGGTTTTTACGTGCACGCAAAGCAGATGTTTTCAACGCACGGCGAAAACCCGAGTAAGGACGATTGCTTTTTGGATTTCGGATGTGGTTGGGGACGGTATATTCGCCTGTTTTCTAAAGATTATCCAAGTCGATCAATGTTCGCGGCAGATGTAAATGCCAACATCATTGATGAGTGCCGGAAAAGAGATCTGCCAGGCGAGTTCATGCAAATTTCCCCATTGGGCGCGTTTTCGCTGCCCGACGGCAAGATTTCGTCTGCAATGGCGTATTCAGTTTTCACGCATCTGCCAGAGGATGTTCATTTGCATTGGCGTGCCGAGCTTGCGCGCGTGACCAAACCCGGCGCAGTACTGGTGATCACGGTCCAGCCGAGGCGGTTCCTGAGATACATTGAAAATCGCGGGCGCGAGATATTGGGCCCGAAAATACTTGGAAACAGAATTGGTTTGCTTCGTCACTTCCAACTTGGAAAACGAAGAGGTTCGAGCGCTTGGCACAAGCTACTGGCAGAGTCCGCAGACAGGGTGCCCGAGTTTGCCGCGCGTTATGACAGCAGCGAACTGGTCTTCATGGAAGGGACAGATGGCAACAAGACTTACGGCGATGCGATCGTGCCTGTTTCCTATATCGAGGAGAACTGGGCCCCGGGCTTCAAAGTCGTTGACGTCATAGATGACAAATCCAGGTTTGCTCAATCGGTCATCACGCTCAAACGGATTTGAACGCCAAGCAATTCACGCAGGTTTTCGATCCAGACAAAGCTGTCAGATCCCGGGTTGCAGCGTTCAACGCGTGCGCAAAAGCAATTGCCGAGTAAAACAATCTTCGGCCTTGCCCCGCGTTGCAGACATTCGCCCAGGCCTCCTGACCGGTAAACCGACTGCTGGTGCGGCAGGACGTTGCCATGCGTTCGATAAACCCCCAGATGACGATAATTCCATTGCCATAGTCCTGAGCCACTTGGTTTCGCCAATGCGAAGAAGCCGCCAGCATCAGCCAATTTGAATGGTTTTGGACTTGGCCATGCCGTTCGAATCTAAAGATCGGAAAGTGCCATAGGTGCATAATTGGGGTAAAGCCCCAACCAAACCCTCACGTGTCGTGTTTTCTGCGGGTATCGAGCGTTCCACCACGTTCCGTGGCGATAAACGAGAATCACAAAAAAATCAATGAAATTGAGCATTTATGTTCATCTATGTTCGGAAGAAATGGTGCCAGGAGAGGACTCAATTTTTTGAAGTATTTAATTGGTAAATATACAAAAAATGGCGTGCGGTTTTTCCTGATACCCCACACGATACCCCCGGGCACACATCTATTAGGAGGTTCGAGTGCAGAACGATGACCCACATTCGGGCCATTTCGGATCCTGAAGAAACATACAAGAACCTCGTCAGATCGGCAATCTATAGCTATTCTTGATGTACCTGGAACCGGGCAACCGCAACCGGGGCATCGCGGTGCTCCTTATCAAAGGAGTTATCGTGATGAGGATACTATCGAAGAAGGCGCTCAAAGAGTTGGTTTTGTATTCGCCCCAACATATCGCCAGATTGGAGAAAGCAGGCAAATTCCCCAAGCGGGTACAGCTTGGCTCGAACCGGGTGGGATGGGTTGAAAGCGAAGTGTTGGACTGGCTTGAAGAGCGCTTACTTGCTCGAGAGTAACCACTGATGCTCCGCTTGGAGCTTGGCGGCCTGGACGTGCACAGTTCGGGTCGCCTCCAGCTAAATCTATCGACATGTTTTAGAGAATCTCGGCCAACGTAAAAATTTGACATGGTTTCCTCAGTGGAACAACATATCTCCATTCCTTTGACGGTATTTCGATTTGGAGTGAAAATTTGAAACTTAGAGGTTCAGAACAAGAAACCGGTGCCGCGTGGGGTATTATCCTAGGTGTTCTATGGGTGGTTGGAATTGTGACGGTGATAGGGATCGGCGAGAGCCTGCAGAAAAACTCTGCCGCTGTATCGACTATGATGTTCGCTCTTTCGTTCACGATGTTTGGTGCCTTCGTCGGATTTATTTTTGGTATCCCGCGATCAATACAGGCTGACAATAGCGGGTCGAATTATTCACAAAGCGCTTATGGGGAAAACACTAACCTTGAGCAGATTTCAGACTGGCTGACGAAAATCATTGTAGGAATTACTTTGGTGCAGTTCGATAAAATTGTTGGTCTGTTCAAAGACATAACCCGGGACTTTGGTCCAATATTAGGCGAGCAAGGGCAAGTTGTTTCGGGTTCCATTGGAATTTACTTTTTACTCATCGGGTTTATGTTCGGATATATGTGGACCCGCGTTCATATGGCTGCGCAATTACTAAAAGGTCGCAATGTTGCAAACCGATTAGATGCTATAGAACGCGACATTACGGCAGTGACGTTAGTTGCCAATTTTCTTGACGAGGATGAGCCGCAACCCGCTGCTGAACGCGAGATGAAAGAAGCGGTTGAAAATGCATCTAAAGGGTCGAGAGAACGCATTTTTAGAATGGCTCGTGAGGCGCGCAGAAATGGGGTGAAGAGCCAGGATACTAAAGTATTTGAGCGCGTTATTCCGGTTTTCAAGGCGCTGAACAGCGCTGAGCCCAACAAGTACTTTCGAAACTATTTACAGCTCGGGTATGCTCTGAAGGACTTAAAAGACCCCAAGAATCAAGAGGCATTAGAAATGCTGACTCAAGGGATCAACCTTCGACCCAAACCGGTGGAACTAAGAAAACAAATACCAGAAATGAACCGCGCGGTTTGTCGAATTAGGTTGGACAAGGAGTTCGATAACAACGAACCATCTAAACCTGAAGCTAAGAAGATGATATTGTTGGATATCGAGGCAGGCACCGGGGCTTTCAAAAGCGGTGATCCGCCTGAAGTGATTGATTGGAAAGCCATAAACTCAGTTGATTAAAAGGCGCGAGCTTGCTCCCATGATCTGGGGCACCGGTTGCAAGCAGTAGCTTGCTCGACAATCTGCCCGACACAGTGATCCCGGCGTCCGCCATCCTCGGTCTGGCGGCCGAGGCTATCTTTAGGCCACAAGCGTCTGCGCGATTTCAAATCGCTTTGACGTCGCGCTGGCTTTCTTTGCTGGGCGTTCGAATTCGTGTACGAAGATTTTTACCGCTTGGCGTAGTTTGTCTGTGGTCATAAAGGCGAGGCGGGCAGTCTTCTGATAGGGTTTAGCAATTTCAGCCAGCATGATTTCAATATTCTTGGTAGGATCTTTGAGTTCATCCTCAGTAAAGCCCATTCCGACCCCTCCCCACTGATTGAGTTGGAATAAACCATAACTCCTTTCGCCAGAAAGATTTTCCGCACTTGGGTTCAAGGCAGACTCTCCGATCGCATTGGCGATAGCAGCATACTGTGCGAGCCGTCCGTATCCTGCTTCAGCAAATGCAGTAGCAATTTGCTTGGCAATTTTCTTTTTGTCCGGGGAATTTAGGTGCGGGGAACTGGTGTTGAGCTTCGCAACCGGTCGTGGAGCAGCTATCCCAGCATCGGCTAATTCTTCCAAATAGTTTTCTGCTTCAGTCTCCACTGCGCTGGCAGTCGCTTCGAATGCAGCCTGCAACTCAGTTTCGATTCTTCCCAAAGTTTCCTCAGCGGTTGCTTGCCTATCCAAGTCAAAAATCCGACCCTCAATTGCTGCCGGATCAATCCCCTCGTTTTCAAGGAGGTTCGCCCCAAAGTCAGAAATCAGCGTTGCAATTTCTACGTCCGGTGACTCGGTAGCATTGTATAGAGCTTCACTACCAAAGACTTGTGCAAAGTAGAGTTCGGTCATGTTTGGTTGGCGTTTCAACCGCTCGGCGACGCGCAATTGCATTGTCCGCGTAACGGCGGCAAAAGACCAAACCTGGGCGCGCCAACTTGTTATAGAGCTTTCCCCAAAGCTCACTTTGAGTTCGGCGTTTTCTCGGATCGCGTCCCATTCAACTGGCGTTAAAGCGAATAGGCCCCGAGGAGAACCTTCGGCATTATCAAGCAAGTTCACAAGCTTTGACCTAAGAGTCGCAACCGCCATCAAATAATAGGCATTTGACCCATAGGAAAAAGCTCTCCGTACGCAATAGTGAGCAACATCGACTTCGCTAACAGATCTTGAAGGACTGTCAGATGGATCGACTGCTGCTTTGCTCACCCAACCTTCCATAACGGTGCCGTCAACGACAACTCGGATCTTTATCCATGGAGATTGCTCATCGAGAATTTCCACGCTCAAGCCCTCCTCGACCGATCCAACTTCGGTCGCAGTAATGCTGGCTGCTTCACGCAGCACACGCGTATCTATCATTGTCGGCATTGGCCTCTCCAATAATTGTGTTCAAAATACATAATCATCCGATTTACTTATCGAATAAACCTGCTTCTCTGGCGGTATTCACTCCGCGTTCTTTACACGATACCAGCCCGGATGCCTCAGAAAGCGCAATTTTATCTTGAAGAGTAGTGATTTCGTTGGAGGTTATACCACCGGACGCAATACTGTTGTTCGGTTTACCAAGCCCGGCAAAGTAGTCCGCCATCGCTTGGCGCGTATTTCTACCCAATTTTTTGTCAGCGGAAATACAAAGGTGTGTCTGTATTTCGCCAATTTCATTTGGTGAAAGGGATTCTTCTGCTTGGGTGATCCTAATTGGATCTGGTTTTGGTAAAGGAGCTTGAGTGTTTTCTGGACGGGATAGCGAAGATCCCGCTTCACTCGAAAGCCCAATTTTAACCCGTCCACCTGATGCCCCACCGGCCGTCGCTTGCGTTGAAGCGATTGTGTCAACAAGCATCCCTTCGATAGTAACGGGCAAACATAAGTCCAAGTAGCCTCGTATGTAGCTGTAAGCGAGAGCAGCATTGTTGATGTTATTGGCCTCCGATGCAACGGCAGTGCGGTAGGCAACCATGGTGGTGCTAACAAATTCACGTGTTGTAGCTGGTGGCAGTTGGTACAAGTATGAGTTCGAAACAATTTCGGTAAGAGACGTCGCCAGTCCAAATGCCTGCGCGACTGCAGTTATTGTCAGCGCGCTTTCCCCTGAAGCCGCCAGAATAGCGTTGGCGGTCTGCGCAAACGCACCAAGGGCAGAAACAGTAGCGCGACTATCGCGCTCAAGTCGGAATAGTTGATTGAAATACGCGCTGCATTGGTCATCAACGAAATTGAATCCCGCCAAGGTAGTCTCGTACCAGGACGCCGAGTTCGAAGTAACTAGCGTTAACTTCCCAGTGCTTTGATCGACCGTTTGTGCTTTCCCGAAACTCGCGTCTTGATGAAGTGCTGCCATTATGGTTTGGCGATCATTGGTTGTCTGTACAACGGTAGTTGCATCAAGCGTTGGGCCTACGGATTTGACCACATTCTGCCCGGAGCTGCAGGCTGCAAAACCCATTAAGAGAGCTAATCTAAATAGAATACGAAACAATATTTCTGCCTCCGCAACAATCTAACCGACTGGTTCATGATCTTCCAGTAAGCCCCGAACCACGGTGGCAGCCAGTCTAGTTCGGGAACACTTCGCTATTTGGAAAAAAGTTATCCACAGAACGGTTTAAAGCAAGAAATTTCGCCACTTAGCGCAGTTGAGTACCCGATAACTAAAAACCCGTGGTATTTTTGCGCCAGTGAAATGAACGCACCCACAAGCGCTGTATTTTAGTGAGAAGACCCGATCAGAAACTTTTCTCGGTCCGAAACCAACCCAATGACGACCTTTGTACTTAACCTACCTAACCATCGGTTGTTGATCGAACGTTCACGCCTATTTACTCAATACGGCTTGAGTGCCGCTATTCTTCGTGCAAGATGGCCGAGCAACTTATGAGAGAGTTGCACAAATTGAGTTAAAGGTATGGCAGAGATTGACTTAAAGAGAGCGCTTAACGCAGTTTCCGACGTAATACAGAACCGCCCTAGGCCCATTCGCCAGTTTGACCAAATCTACATGAAAGCTGGTGATATGGTCATGCAGAGTGAGTTTGTTGCACGATGGGCCGATGGAAAGCGGATTGTCTTCATTGGTGACGGTGATGCCATAAGCGTTTGTGTCGCCTACATGTTGAACAGGGAAGTCCTTTCGTACGGTCCGACAAAAATTACGGTCCTAGATTTCGACGAGCGTATCGTTAACGCTGTTAGGAGATTTGCCGACAGGGAAAGATTAGAAAACCTAGATGCACAGCTTTACAATGTGCTTGATGCTATTCCCGATCAGCTTGTCGATTTTGATTGCTTCTACACTAATCCCCCATGGGGTCAGTACAACAGCGGTGAGAGCATAAACTTGTTCGTTGATCGCGGCATTGAAGCGGTAAATAACAACGGAGAAGGCTTGGTAGTAATTGCCGATGACAGCGACCTACCTTGGCCGCAGGAAGTCCTCGCAGAGGTTCAAGGCTATGCAGCCTCGCGGGGCTTCTACGTGGCGCGCATGCAGCCCGAGCTGCATCTATACCATTTGGACGATGCTCCTGACCTTAAGTCATGCAATTTGCTGTTCCGCTCGCGGCCAAATAACAAACCCGAGCGTGTCAGTTCAGCTGTGATTGACGAAGAACGGCTACACAATTTCTATGGTCGTGCTAACGCTTGGCCACTGAGGGCTATGTCGTGAGCTTGCTCAAGAGCCGCTTGGTAGTCACGGACAGTATTTTCCAAGTGTTGTTCGACCGCTGCCGAGCCTGCCAGTGCGGCTGCGTTCAGCCAGCTAGACATAGCGATAATGGCGACAGAGCCAACAATTGTTGAGATCGTCAGACCAATGAAGCCACTAGCCGTTCGCATTGAAGGCAGCAGACGGAGCATGTAGCTCCAAAAGACGAAGATGCCGACAGAGACGGCGATTGAGTACGCAACGGCTGCGAAGAAAGAAACCGCACCGTTATCTTCGAGCAATGAGGACACACCGAGATAGGTGTAGATACCAGATGCGATGGCGAGGACACCCAAGGCTGCGGGGGTAAACGTATCCAACCACGCGAGATGACCTTCTAGTTCTTTTGCGGTCCGAAGTCCCTTTGCTTCCTCAGCCGTCAAGCGATCCTTGTTCTCAGTCATACCACAATATGCTCCACACTCATCACGGGATAGTTCGTCACTTAATCATTCTTTAAGACTTTTCACCCTGGGTTGCATATCTGGGCGCTACGAAGCGATTGCTTGTGCGGAACTGCCATTCTTCTGTGAGTTCCCGCCAACTTGCGCCCGTAGTTCTAGTATTGGCAAAGAATACCAACTACCTGAAATTCAGGTTGTTATTCTGGGGAACTAAGTAAGTAGAGATCAACTGTCTCGCAGTCCTAGGCGTGAGATCGCTCAGCGAAGCAAATCAGTCACATCTCTCCGATTGAATATAAGGTGTCCCTAGCAAATCAACCCCGGCGTGTGCTTGGGTCGATCCTGATCCGGTGCGACAATATTGATTGAATTAACTTTTTGGGGGCCTGGTTCGTGGAAATCTTGATAATTTTGGGTTTGGTTTTGGCTGGTGCGGTGTATTTGACAGTTCGCAGCAACAGGCCTGGCGACACAACGACTCGTCCGAGCCAGTCAGGTGCGCATGAGAAACCAAGATTAACCACAAACCAAGGACGGCGCACTTCGCAGTCACAGCGCTTTGATGCTGCCCACAAGTTACCCAAACCCGAAGTATCCATAATAACGGGTTCAGCGTACGTAGTAGATGGCGATACATTGGTAATAAAGAAAACCCAGATCCGTCTGTTCGGCGTAGATGCTCCTGAGATGGATCACCCCTACGGAAAGAAGGCAAAATGGGCACTCGTTTCACTCTGCAAAGGTCAAAAAATTAGGGCAGAAGTGACCGAGCAAGACACCCACGGACGGACCGTGGCAAAATGTTACCTTGAGGACGGCCGTGACTTGTCCGCTGAAATGGTCAAACTTGGTCTGGCGATAGATTGGCCAAAATTCTCAGGTGGAAAGTACCGGTCAATGGAAATGCCCGATGCCCGAAAGAAGCTGTGGCTGGCAAACGCACGACAAAATGGACATATGGGGTTGTGGAAGCAGTATGAAGAGAAGCAAGCCGCTCGGAACCTGAACAATTGAAGATTTCAGAAACCAGTGCCTCACCGGAGTATTGCAAATAACTTAAGCCGACAAAGCTGTGCCTTAGCCCGATGTTAATCACCATTGGTTTCGCATTCGAGCGGTTATAGAGTTGTCACAGTTGCAGAGCGATGCGCCTACCTCCCGGTGAGTGCTCCGCTATATTCCAGACGTCAGCTTTCCTCTTAACTCTTGAATAAAGCGTCAAAGTGATACAAATATTTATGATTAACAAAAGTTGCTTTCGAGGATTAATTGCATGTCCGAAGAATTACTTGGCTTCGTAAAGTCCGCAGACCCGGATGTTTTGGAAAGCGAGATTGCTGAACAATTGAGATTGTTGCGGCATGATCCAGAGTTCCGTGAGGATGCGGAAGAGGACGGAATCGATCTTGCGGCACTCGATGCGCTTCCCGAAGACATGGTGTTGTTCGAGGTTGAAAGGCCAACCAACCATCTGGGCGGTATTGCCGAGGCGATTGTCATCAAGATCGCCGTGAACGTGGGCACCGCCGCAACAATCGCGCTTTCCACGTTGATTTGGAAGAAGATTATCAAACCCGCAATCAACAAAGGGGGTCGTACCGTTGAAGATAAGGCCGATCCTGTCAATGAATGAAAGTTGTCTTTTCGGCGTCTAAAGAGGAGCCATCTCTCCACTTGGTGGACCGCAAACTGATCTCGGCACGATTTGCACGCCTTGTGTCACTGGTTGCAGCTCGCGTCGATGACAAAAAAGAGATCCCGGCGGCGGTGCGCAAGTTCATGCGTGACACAGAGAATGCGATCAAGGACGTTCTCGAGCTTCATAATGAAGAGGCAGAGGAGCCGCCCGTAGATGCTGCGCTCACATCTATATACAAAGAAGTAGAAAAGCGTACAAACGGTGCAGGCCATGAGCATGTCGCCGAAGCAACCGCTGTTTTCCAAGACGGAACCCTGCAATTTTCCTGCACGGATTGTAGCGCCTATGAAAACCGGGTGTGTCGCGGCCGGTTCTCGGACTGGAAGCTATTTGTGGATGGAGAGAAACGGCGGGGCGGGCTCTGCGTCGACTTCGTCCGGGAAGTGACAGAACACCTAAGCAAATTGGCCGAGGAGATGTTTGAAGAGCATTGCGCGGGTGACTTGCGCGACCCACCCGACAAGATCGTCGTTCACCTCAAAAGTCTTGGAGAAAACCATGACGGTACGATGCCGCTCGATGGCAGCTATGACCCGGACGAAGGAGAGTTGGTCGTGCAGTGGCCAACGGATCCGGACAATCCCGAAGTTGTTGACGATGCGATCCTTATGTTACCCTATCTTTTGTTCCACGAGGTGTTCGTCCACGGCGGGCAGGGGCGTGCGTTGGAAAGTTCGATTGGCGATGTGCCCTTCAATTGCTCTTTCACCGAGGGTGCCGTTGATGCTGCGGCGCGGGACTATCTGGTGGCAAAGGTCTTGCCGGAGTTGCAATCTGAGTCTTTTCAACCGCTTCGCATGCAGGCGCAGGCCAGATGTGTGGAGTACGGACAAAAACGCGCTCAGCTCTCTTTGGGCATGGCCGGGTCTTCTGATAGCAGGCAAAAAAACGAGAAAATAAGAAACGCGCGCGCTTACGGATTATTCATGGTTTGGGAGCAAATAAAGAATTTTGAGTTGCATGCGGGTAAGCCAGCGAACTGGAAATTCGAGCTTTTGACCGCTTTGAACCTTTACATGGATTTGGAGCAGCGCGACAAATTTATGGAGTGCGCTGAGTTCTGGGAGGGACTGTCTTCAATAGTGAAAGATGATGTCGTTGTTATCTTTGATACATTTCTAGAAGACCGCCAAGTGAACGATTTGCTGGATCGATTGGACAAGTTAGCAGAGCCTTAATTTGTCAAATGACAAAATTAACTTTGCATAATTTGTCATTTGACGTATTATAGTGTCAAAGAGGTTGATGCTATGCATATTGAACAATTCAAAATTTTACGTGCCGCCCGTGCGATCGGAGAGCAAGGCTTCACCAAGCCGGAGATTTTAGAGCGGGCAGAAGTGGGTCGCGCAGCGCTCGATTCGTTTTTCCGCAGAAGTGGCGCGCGCTTCTTTGAGAAAAGCGGCGCGAAACGAGCGGGTGGCCAAGGCGGCAGGAGTGCGGTCATCTGGCGGCTACGCAGCGACGCCATTAGTGAAGTCATCGCATTGTTGGATCAGGGTCGGGCCGATTTTGGGCGCGACGAGATAGATCCTGAAACCGCGCGCACAGCACTGGAGAATAACCACGCGCGCTGGCAGGCGCGCGTTTCGCTTTTCGATGCTGTCGATGCGGGCGAAGGCCTCTTGCGTCAGCGACATTTGGAAAGATGCGGCAAGTGGATAGCCAATGAGGAACGACGGCACCGTCACTGGGGGCGCGCAGCCGACGTGCCAGAAGAGATCTTATCCGAATTGAAGGATCTCAAGCGCCGCCTATATGCAGTGAAATCCAACATCGACCTGCTCGCCGCGCAATGCCCTATGCACAGTTTCAGTGATGCTTTCGATTGGTTGCGCCGTGGCGCTCTTCTATACAATAACGGAAATCCGGAGGCATTCGCACCGCTGCGCCTCTCCGAACACACCAAGCCGGACAAAATCCTTGCGGAAGCCGCCTTGCTGTGTAGCGAGTTTGACGGTTGCGCGCGGGAACGGTTCATAGTTGCTCTAGTGACCACTTTGCCCAGTCTGGATGCCTGCCCCGCCCGCAAGCTGTTTTGCGACACGCTTGATGTACTGGGCCCCGAGGTGGGCAAGGCGTTGTTCGAAGGTATTGATCTCGCGCGTCCCAGAGATCACGAGGAGGCTTTGAGTCAGGTCCCAGGGCTACTTCTCGGGTTTAAGAGCTATCCCCAGCTTCTGGCGCGGACCCGTTTCGAACTGGTTCGCCGCTGGTATGACAATCTACCGTTCCGTTCAGACTGGAACAGCAAGTGGTCGCCGCTCTGGTACGACTTGGGGCAGTATACTTTCAAGAACACGGATAAAATGCGCTACATGCTGCGTCCGCCCATTGAGCAGCCGGAGCATAATGAGGCGACAGTGCTTGATTTGTTGCGTAGCGTGTTCGGATCAGCCTATGACCGCATCTACAGACAGGTAGAGCGGCAAATACAGATCTACGATACCCCGCCTGCCCCGCCTGTCGCGGAAAACTGGCTTGAACGCCGGGCTGCGTGATGGAAGCTACTGGCACAGAAGCACCGGAACGGGAAATTACAGATAGGTTGCGTAAGCTAGCGGCCTATTTCAGCGCCTGTTTGGATTTGCGCAACTCAATCACGTTACAAAAAGAGGACGAGAGTTTTGCTCGCGAAGAGCGTGGCAGCATCCGTTATGTGTTTGACTCCAACATGGTACGATTCTTCCTCGATCCGATGCGCGAGAGTGCATACGTCAACCCGTTTTCCGGCAAGGATACGCCCGCCTACCGCAAGCTTGCCGTCATTACAGCAGAGTTCGTCTTTTCGCGTGAAATGGAAGGCCAATGGGGGGTTCCGGCCTCTATCTCGACCGAGCACATGGTCGAATTGGCGAACCATATGGAAAAGCTGTCTCGGCGTCTCGATGAACATGCGAACAAGTTGGAGTCCATCGCAGCGATCGAGGGTAATGCTCATCAGGAAGACGCGATCCGTCTAGCACAGTCAAGCAACAATATCGCAGCTTCGGTCGAAGCCTTCAATTCGACTACTGCTACGGGTGCGCATTGGCCCAAAGACGACATTCTCAGAGAGTTGCGTGAAGCCCAGATGCTGGAGAGGATACGCAATCAGGAATTATTGTTGCCCATGCACCTCGATGAAAACGCAACGATTGAGGTTATCGAACCCTCATCGAAAGCGGTTAGCGCATGGGAAACACTTATAAAAAAGCAGCGCAGGGAAACAGATCGGAAGAATAAGCGTAACCCCAAACAGGATGTAGCGGACGCCATCACAGCCGCGCAAATCATACAACTCAACCGTAACGTGGCAGAGGGGGCACTTGCACCCACGCGTTACGTGCTCATCACGCTAGACCGCAACTTGTTCAATGCCGCGGTAGATTGGTGGGAGACCAGCGGGAGACAGGAGTTGGATTTCTTTCCTTTCCGAAGAATCAGCCAGTATATCCCGTTTCTGAACACGGAACGCCTGCCCAACAGCCTCAGTTCTGGACAGGTCAGCAAGGATCTGAAGGTGGCGTTGGATTCACTGCTGGGTATGGGCAACCGTCGCCAGCACAAAGTGCCGCTTTATATTCCTGAACCCACAGTCTCGCCGCCGAAGGACAGCTTCGCGGGCGAGGTGTTTACGCCGTTGAAGTGGATGTCGAAAAAGTGGGACGACGTCGCGCCCGTGCAGAGCATGATCGTAGATCTGTGGCGTGACATGACCGAGCGCGTCAACTACCTTAATCCGGAGTTGCTTAGCCGCCGCGACGAAGCTTTTGAAAACTTTAGAGAATACTTGTCCAATTCCCCCAACACGCGACAGGCGGCCGTGACCTACCTGCGTCAAGCTGTGGAAAAAATAGATAAGTTCAATCTCGAACTTTCCATTGCGCACAGTATCGCCACTGAAATCGTCAAACGCCCGCCGAATCAGCCCGCACAAGCGGTGCGCGGCATGCCGGTGCTGCGGGAAAAATTTGACTTGATCATTGGTGACCAACATCTTTACCCGTTGCTGGACAGGGTAGTGCTCGATCAGGATGTGGCGCCACTATCGTCGATTGTGAAAAAGATCGAAGAATCAGAACTCTGGCGCTCCGCCTTTTTTGCAGGTTGCGTTGCCTTCTGGGTCGGGCAATGGGATGGGGCTGCCGTTTTCGCGCGACGGGCTATTGCTTCGTCTCGCAGCGAGGAGCGTCGCGCGGAATTGACCTACTTTCAGGTGCTTACCGGGCGATTTGCCGCGTTAGATATGCCCAGCAATACATCGCTAGACCAGCGCGCTGCGCTTTCGCGGATTTACGACGAACTGACCAAAATGACGCCCGACGTAAAAGAAATGCAAAAGGCCGCTGCCGAAAGCGATTTATTTGCGCAGTGTCGCGCAAAGGTCGAACGGAGCCACTGGGTATTATCCCGTGCTTACGTGCAGGCCTTTCGCCAGAATCCGCTGGGTGAAGATCTAGGGGCAACTGTCTCAGGCGTGCTTGATGAGCTCAACCTGCTCCGCGATGATCTAGCGGCTCTGCCGAGTGAAAAACTGCCTAGAGAAGCCCTGAAAACGCTGCAGATCGAACACATGGTCGGCATG
>NZ_JBXWSM010000084.1:0-16758 GCF_059613405.1 Ruegeria sp. BHSA118 | reverse complement strand
GTTTTGCCACAGCCGGACGGCCCGATGAAACTGACAAAATCGCCCTTGTCGATTGTCAGGTTCACGTCTTTAAGCGCGTGTACTGGCCCATCATTGGTCTGGAATGTCAGGTCCAGCTGCCTTGCCTCGATGACGGGCTGGGTCGTGCTTTCAGTGTTCATTTTATTGCCTTGAAAAGAGTGGAGTCAGGGCCGCCAGCAAAGCCGCCCCAACTGATCAAACACCGGTCGCCGGAATACCCGTCCGCTCGACTGGCCTTGGGGCGGTCAGCTCTTTCCAGGTGCTCAGCGCCTTGTTGACGGTGGTGTTCGCCTCACGCGCGACAAAATCGCCATGACCTTCCTGCGTCCGGATTTCACCGTCATGTACCGCCACCTGACCCCGCGTCAGGGTAAAGCGCGGCAGACCTTTGACCTCTTTTCCCTCGAACACATTGTAGTCGATCGAAGATTGCTGCGACGCGGCGCTGATTGTCTTGCTTTTCTCAGGATCCCAGACCACAAGATCAGCATCCGCCCCGACCAGAACCGCACCCTTTTTAGGATAGCAATTCAATATCTTGGCTATGTTTGTTGAAGTAACGGCCACGAATTCATTCGGTGTCAGACGCCCAGTGTTCACCCCATGTGTCCACAGCATCGGCATCCGGTCTTCCAGCCCGCCGGTGCCGTTCGGGATCTTGGTGAAATCCCCTACGCCAAAGCGTTTCTGTTCGGTTGTGAAGGCGCAATGATCGGTTGCAACCACGCTCAGCGTTCCCGATTGCAGACCATTCCACAGGCTGTCCTGATGCTGTTTGTTGCGGAACGGAGGGCTCATGACCCGTCGCGCCGCGTGGTCCCAATCCTGATTGAAATATTCACTTTCGTCCAATGTCAGGTGTTGGATCAGGGGTTCCCCCCACACCCGTTTACCCTGCATTTTTGCCCGGCGGATGGCTTCATGCGCCTCTTCACACGAGGTGTGTACAACATACAGCGGGACACCCGCCATGTCCGCGATCATGATCGCCCGGTTGGTGGCTTCACCTTCCACCTGCGGCGGGCGCGAATACGCATGTGCTTCGGGGCCGGTATTGCCTTCCGCAAGCAGCTTGGCACTCAGCTCTGCCACCACATCCCCGTTCTCGGCATGTACCAGGGCGGTACCGCCAAGCTCGGCAAGACGCTTGAACGAGGCGAACAGCTCATCATCATTCACCATCAGCGCGCCCTTGTAGGCCATGAAATGCTTAAAGGTGTTGATACCGCGCGTCTCGATCACGGTTTTGATGTCGTCGAACACCTGTTCCCCCCACCAGGTCACCGCCATGTGAAACGAATAATCACAATTCGCCCGTGTCGACTTGTTGTCCCAACGTTTCAGCGCATCCAGCAGGCTTTCACCCGGATTGGGAAGTGCAAAATCAACAACCATGGTCGTGCCGCCAGCCAGGGCCGCCCGCGTCCCGCTTTCAAAGTCATCGCTGGAATAGGTGCCCATGAACGGCATTTCGAGATGGGTATGAGGATCAATCCCGCCCGGCATCACAAAACAGCCGGTTGCGTCCAGTTCCTTGTCCCCCGTCAGGTTCATGCCGATTTCGGTGATCACGCCACCCTCGACCAATACGTCCGCCTTGTAGGTCAAATCCGCGGTGACAACGGTTCCGTTTTTGATGACAGTACTCATTTTGAACTCCCTGATGCGGTCTGCGCCGCTTGCTTCATCTGGCCAAAAATATCCCGGGGGAGTCGCCCTTAGGGCGACGGGGGCAGCGCCCCCTATTCCACGATTTCGGCAGTCTCGACCACGGCATGCAGCAGAACATCCGCCCCGGCTGCTGCCCATTCCTTGCTGATTTCTTCGGCTTCGTTGTGGCTCAGCCCGTCAACACAGGGGCACATGATCATCGCGGTCGGTGCAACCCGGTTGATCCAGCAGGCATCATGCCCCGCGCCCGAGATGATATCAGTGTGCGAATAGCCCAGCCGTTCGGCTGCGTTTCGCACGGCCGATACGCAAGCATCGTCAAATTTCACCGGATCGAACCCGCCGACTTTCTCGAATTCGATCTGAAGACCCATCTCGTCAACGATATCCTCGGCAGCCACCCGCAGGCGGTTTTCCATGTCGGTGATCACCTCCAGCTCGGGCGAGCGGAAATCGACCGTAAACACCACCTTGCCCGGGATCACATTGCGTGAATTCGGGTAGACATCGATATGCCCTGCCGCTCCCACCGCATGCGGAGCATGAGACCATGCGATCTCGTCGACTTTCTCCAGGATCCGTGCCATGGCCAGCCCGGCATTCTTGCGCATCGGCATCGGTGTCGATCCGGTATGAGCATCCTTGCCCGTTACCGTGATCTGCGTCCAACTCAGCCCCTGGCCATGGGTGACGACGCCGATATCCTTGCCTTCGGCTTCAAGGATCGGCCCCTGTTCGATATGCAGCTCAAAGAACGCATGCATCTTGCGGGCGCCCACCTCTTCATCACCACGCCAGCCGATCCGGTTCAGCTCATCCCCGAATTTTTTGCCTTCAGCGTCCTCGCGGTTGTATGCCCAGTCTTGCGTGTGCATCCCGGCAAAAACACCCGAGGACAGCATCGCCGGCGCGTAGCGCGTGCCTTCTTCGTTTGTCCAGTTGGTGGCGACGATCGGATGTTTCGTCTTGATCCCCAGATCGTTCAGCGTCCGGATCAGTTCCAGCCCACCCAGGACACCCAGCACGCCATCATACTTGCCACCCGTCGGCTGCGTATCCAGATGCGAGCCCATGTAAACCGGCAGCGCGTCCGAGTCGGTGCCTTCGCGGCGGGCAAACATGTTGCCCATCTGGTCAAGCCCCATGGTGCACCCTGCTTCCTCGCACCATTTCTGGAACAGGGCGCGGCCTTCGGCGTCCTCATTCGTCAAGGTTTGGCGATTGTTGCCACCAGCGACACCCGGGCCGATCTTGGCCATCTCCATCAGGCTGTCCCACAACCTGTCGCCATTGATCCTGAGATTCTGCGCCGGAGCTGCCATGTTCATCTTCCCTGTTTGCTTGCGAGTTGGCTCGCTTTTGGTGTCTTGATTTGACCATATGGTCAAACTCACGCTATCACGGGTTCGGTATCAGTCAAGAATTTGCGCGGTTCAGCTGAAATTTTCAGTACATCCCGCACCTGTTCGACGAAAAAAGAGACACGCTGAAAACATGCCAAAAGACCGCGCACCGACCCGTATTCAGAAAAAGAACCGCGCCGCGATTCTAGAGGCTGCCCTGAACGTGTTTTCGGCCCACGGGTTTCGCGGTGCAACGGTAGACCAGATCGCGGCAGAAGCAGGTCTGAGCAAGCCGAACCTGCTGTACTATTTCCCTTCAAAAGAAGCGATCCACACTGAATTGCTGTCCGGCCTGCTGGATACCTGGCTGGCTCCGCTGCATGATCTGGACGCCAGCGGTGATCCGATGGAGGAAATCCTGGCATACATTCGGCGCAAGTTGCAGATGAGTCAGGAATTACCACGGGAAAGCCGCCTTTTTGCCAACGAGCTTGTGCAGGGCGCGCCGCGCATTCACGATGCATTGTCCAATGATCTCAAGACATTGGTCGACGAAAAGGTCACGATCCTTATCGGTTGGATGGATCAGGGAAAAATCGCGCGGGTGCACCCTTACCACCTGGTGTTTTCGATCTGGGCCTTGACGCAGCACTATGCGGATTTCGATGTTCAGGTTCGTGCAATTCTGGGCAACGAAGATCCGTTCGAGGGCGCAGAAGCCTTTGTTGACACGTTGTACCGCAAACTTCTGAGCCCCTGAAAAAAGGGGCCGCAAAAACGGCCCCTTGACGATCTGTCGCAATCCCGTCATTCGGCCGCCTTGGCCATCGGGTTGTTCGGATGCGTCGTCCAGTTCGCATAGGTTGGCTGAACTTCTTTTCCGGTCCGGGGATCAACCTCGCCCGCTGCCATCGGCACCATATCGATGCAGCCTTCGATCGGACAAACATCGACGCAGAGGTTGCAGGCGACGCATTCGTCATCCATCACCTCAAAGACACGGTCCTCGGACATTGAAATCGCCTGGTGGCTGGTGTCTTCACAGGCTGCATAACACCGGCCACACTTGATGCACTGATCCTGATCGATCTTGGCCTTGGCGATGTAGTTCAGGTTCAGATACTGCCAGTCGGTGACATTGGGCACCGCGCGCCCGATCACCTCGTCGACGCTTGAATATCCCTTTTCGTCCATCCATTCCGACAGCCCTGCTGTCAGTTCGTCAATGATCTTGAAGCCATAGGTCATCGCAGCGGTGCACACCTGAACGTTGCCGCAACCCAACGAGATGAACTCGGCCGCATCGCGCCATGTGGTGACGCCGCCGATGCCGGAAATCGGCAGGCCTCGCGTCGCCTCGGCCCGCGCGATCTCGGACACCATCGACAATGCAATGGGCTTGACGGCGGGGCCGCAATACCCACCGTGGCTGCCCTTGCCGTCAATGGACGGTTCGGGGCTGAACGTGTCCAGATTGACGCTGGTGATCGAATTGATGGTGTTGATCAGCGACACCGCATCCGCGCCACCGTTTCTGGCGGCCGCAGCCGGTTTGCGGATATCTGTGATATTCGGCGTAAGCTTAACGATGACCGGGCGGTCGTAATACTGTTTGCACCAGCGCGTGACCATCTCGATATATTCCGGCACCTGCCCCACGGCCGAGCCCATGCCGCGTTCGCTCATCCCATGAGGGCAGCCGAAGTTCAGCTCGATCCCGTCCGCACCGGTTTCGGCCACGCGTGGCAGAATGGCCTTCCATGCTTCTTCCTCGCACGGAACCATGATCGACGCGATCAGGGCACGATCCGGGTAATCGGATTTGACCCGTGCCATTTCCTCGAGGTTCACCTCGAGCGGGCGGTCGGTGATCAGTTCGATATTGTTCAGGCCCAGCAAACGGCGGTCGGCCCCGTAGATTGCGCCATAGCGCGGGCCATTCACGTTCACGACCGGAGGTCCTTCGGCGCCCAGCGTTTTCCAGACAACACCGCCCCACCCCGCTTCGAAGGCGCGGCGCACATTGTATTCCTTGTCCGTCGGCGGCGCAGAGGCCAGCCAGAACGGGTTGGGGCTGGAAATGCCCAGAAAGTTTGTCGTCAGATCGGCCATGGCTTCTCCCTTCCCGGCTCAGCCGGATTTTTTGAATATCATTTCGGTCGGGCGAATACGCCCGGTCTTGAGGTTTTTGACGTAGTTTTGGAACTTTTCGGGCGCCGTTTCGCCCATCATCAGGTGGATGCCCAGCGGCGCTGGTCCGGACTCGGCTATCCTGGCAAACACATCTTCGAAGAACTGGATCGCAAACGCGGTGCGGTCTGTTTCGGCAACCAGTTCTAGACCAGCCGCGGTCGCGGCGTCCTTGTATTCATCCGGCGCGTGAACAAATGAGGTTTCCGGCAATGTGGACCAGGGAAGCGGAAAAGCCAGCGGCTCATCCACCTCTCCGCCCATGACATCGAACAAGGCAAAGGTGCCGCCGGTGGCCAGAACGCGTGACACTTCCGCGAACAGCCCCGCTTTGTCTTCGATATTCATGCCCACATGCATCATGACGGCAAGGTCGAACCCGGCATCCGGCACAGGCATGTCCAGAGCACTGCCAACGTGAAAGCTGGTCTTTTCGGAATGTCCGACCAGATCGCTGAGCGCAGTTGCCGTTTCCACGAACTCGGGCGTCAGGTCGACCCCTGTTACCGTTGAGTCATATTTGTCCACTATGTACCGGGATGTGCCTCCGATGCCGCATCCGATATCCAGAACACGTGTCGCGTGGGTCGGCGAAAGTTGCGCAAACAGGTTGTCGGTCGCAAGAACGCCGCCTGTATGGAATTCATCCCCCGCCTTCAGATCAGCGACCGTGGCCGCATCCGGGTCGATGCCGCTGGCCTCCAGCGCCGCGCGGACGCGTTCGGTCAGTGCACCGGTGGTATAGTGTTGAGCAACGGCTTGTTCGATCTGGGACATGGGAATACCTCAGCAGCGAAAGGAATGGGGTGAATACCCCACCCTATCACGAAACGAGCGTCGCGTGGATGTCCATCGCCGCGTCCCGACCTTCGGCAACGGCAGTTACGGTCAGGTCTTCGCCGCCCGCAGCGCAGTCACCACCAGCCCAGACACCAGCCAAAGAGGTTCGGCCGGCACCGCTGACGGCGATCTTGTTGCCATCCAGCGTCAAGCCTTCGGGTGCGCCCTCCAAGGTCTGTCCAATGGCCTTGAGAACCTGATCGGCCGGCAAGCGGATCGTTTCCCCTGTTCCGATCAGCTGACCGTTCTGGCTGGACGTATATTCCAGCTCGATCTCGGTCGCGGCACCATTGCCGTGGATGGCCACTGGCTGAACATCGGTCATGATCCGAACGCCATGCGACGCTGCCAGGTCCTGCTCGTACCGGCTGGCCCCCATGGCATCCCGGCCGCGGCGATAGGCTATCGTGACATTTTCGGCACCCAGAAGCTTGGATTTCACGGCGGCATCCACAGCTGTCATGCCCCCGCCGATGACAACCACATTCCGTCCAACGGGCAGATCGGCAAGGTCGCTGGCCTGCCGCACGTCCGAGATGAAATCAACCGCGGCCCGCACACCGTCCTTGTCGACGCCGCCTGCACGCAAGGCGTTGACCCCGGCAAGACCAATGGACAGAAACACCGCGTCGTAGTTTTCGACCAGCCCATCCAATGAGGTGCTTTCGCCCAAAACCGAACCGGTCTCGATTGCAATCCCGCCGATTTTCAGCAGCCAGTCCACCTCGGCCTGTGCAAAATCGTTGGTCGATTTGTAGGCTGCAATACCATATTCATTCAGGCCGCCGGGTTTGGGCTTGCTTTCATGGATCACCACATCATGGCCCAGCATCGCCAGCCGGTGGGCACAGGCCAGACCCGCAGGTCCGGCCCCCACAACGGCGACTGTCTTGCCGGTCGAAGGCGCACGTTCAAACGGATGCGCACCCGAGGCCATGATTTCATCGGTGGCGAAACGTTGCAGGCGCCCGATCTCGACCGGTTTGCCTTCGGCGGTCTCGCGAACGCAGGCCTCTTCGCACAATGTTTCGGTTGGACAGACCCGAGCGCACATTCCGCCCAGAATATTCTGTTCCAGGATCGTGCGCCCTGCTGATTGCGGTTGACCGGCTTGAATCTGGCGAATGAACAACGGGATATCGATATCCGTTGGACAGGCCGTTACGCATGGCGCGTCATAGCAGAAATAACAGCGATCTGCGGCTACTGCGGCCTCATGCTGCGCAAGCGGCGGATGCAGATCGGTGAAATTCGAGGTCAGCTCATCGCTTGAAAGCCGCCCGGCTACGATGCCGGGTGCCATCTGGCCCTGTGCCATCACTCTACTCCCTGTAGATATGTTTGTTATGCCCTCAGCTTGCCATAAATAATTTTTTTATCAATTGGTAAAATTTGCCAAATGGTCAAAAAATGAAAAGCCTTGCAAAAACAACTGTGTTTTTGGGCGCTTCGCCTGGGGATTGAGCACGAAAAGCGTTGAATCATTGGATCCAAACGCAGGATTTGCCCAGGAAAGGGCTGTGCGGGGATTGGCAAACAAGGTTCGGTAAGCATGGCACACCGCCGATTTCACCTTTCGACTTGAACCGGGCCAACCCCGGAAAATCCGCAAAATGACCTTGTTCACCCCTTCATCCGCGCGATGAAAGGACTGCCGTAGATAAAAAGAAATCAAACTTTCGGCTTTTGACGCCCCACCCTGCTTGCTGTAATCCGGATCAAAGGGTGCCGGTTCCGGCAGCTTTCAGGAATGGGCATAGATGCAGGCAAGTTCTCGGAAATTCAACATCGCGGTTGTCGGGCAAAACAACCGCTTGCAATATGAGGCCCTGCTGTTCGCGGCCTCGCTTCACCATTGCTCGCCCGGGTTCAAAGGCAGGTTGTTTGTCGCCACACCCAACCCAGGCCCGCGCTGGACCCACAACCCCAGCATCCAGGACGAAGACGTTCTGAAGGCCCTGAAACAGTTGGATGCCGAAATCCTGCCCTTCGACACGCATGTTTTTGGCGAAAGCTACCCTTATGGCAACAAGATCGAGGCCTTGTTGGCCCTGCCTGAGGGTGAGCCCTTTGTGTTCTTCGACACAGACACGCTGATCACCGGCGACATCACAAACGTCCCGTTCGATTTCGATCGCCCCGGAGCCTCATTGAAGGTCGAGGGCACGTGGCCCAAGCCGACGCTGTACGGCCCCGGCTTTGACGGTATCTGGCGGGCGCTTTATGCGCGCTTCGGGCTGGATTTCGAAAGCTCGGTGGATCCGGACCAACCCCATGATTACTGGCGTCGCTACCTTTACTTCAACGCGGGTTACTTCTTTTACAAATGCCCCAGGATGTTCGGTGAACGGTACCTGGACTACGCAAGAACGATCCGGGATGAGAACATTCCCGAACTGACGGGCCAGAACCTTGACCCATGGCTGGATCAGGCAGCTTTGCCGCTGGTCATTCATTCTTTCGGCGGCGGGCGGGATGCTTTGCCGGACGGGCTTTTGGACGGGTCCGTCAGCTGCCACTATCGCCTGTTCCCTTTGCTTTATGCCCGCGAAAGCGATCACGTGATCAATGTGCTGGAAACCGTCGTGGCCCCCAACAAGGTCAAAAAAGTGCTCAAACAGTATGATCCGCTGAAAAAGCTGGTTCTTCAGGGCAAAGGTGAAAAAATCCGCGCGCTTTTTGATCAGGACAATCTGCCGCGGCGGGAACAGGCGCTGCGCAACACGATCAAAAGCAAAGGACTCTGGCTGCGCTGACAGGATCGTTGTGCGCAGGCGGGCAATGGCCTACAGATTCCGCAAGACAGATACCAACAGGAGATTTTCACGATGTCTGACGGCCCGACCTACGGTTTCGACACATTGCAAATTCATGCGGGTGCCCGCCCCGACCCGGCGACCGGAGCACGCCAGACACCGATCTATCAGACGACCGCCTATGTGTTCCGGGATGCGGACCACGCGGCGGCCCTGTTCAACCTGCAAGAAGTGGGCTTTATCTATTCCCGCCTGACCAACCCGACCGTCGCCGTTTTGCAGGAACGCGTGGCGACACTTGAAGGCGGCGTCGGCGCAGTGTGCTGCTCGTCCGGGCATGCGGCACAGATCATGGCACTGTTCCCGCTGATGGGGCCCGGCTGCAACGTGGTCGCCTCGACCCGTTTGTATGGCGGCACGGTCACGCAGTTCAGCCAGACGATCAAACGCTTTGGCTGGTCCGCCAAATTCGTGGACACCGATGATCTGGACGCCGTGAAGGATGCCATCGACGAAAACACCCGCGCCGTGTTCTGCGAGTCCATCGCCAATCCCGGCGGCTATGTGACGGATATCCGCGCGCTGGCGGACGCGGCTGATGCAGCGGGCATTCCGCTGATCGTCGACAACACCTCGGCCACGCCCTACCTTTGCCGCCCAATTGAACATGGTGCGACGCTGGTTGTGCATTCCACCACCAAGTACCTGACCGGCAACGGCACAGTCACAGGCGGGTGCATCGTGGATTCTGGCAAGTTCGACTGGTCCGCGAATGACAAATTCCCGTCACTGAGCGAACCCGAGCCTGCCTATCACGGCCTGAAGTTCCACGAGACCTTTGGCCCGCTGGCCTTCACCTTCCACGGTATCGCCATCGGCCTGCGTGATCTGGGTATGACCATGAACCCGCAGGCAGCTCATTACACGCTGATGGGGATCGAAACACTGTCGCTGCGGATGGAGCGCCACGTGGAAAACGCCCAGAAAATCGCGGCGTGGCTGGAAGCGGATGACCGGGTGGACTACGTCACCTATGCGGGATTGCCGTCATCGCCTTACAAGGACCGGGTCAAATCACAATATCCACGTGGCGCGGGCGCATTGTTCACCTTTGCGGTGAAGGGCGGCTATGACGCCTGTATCAAATTGGTCAACGCGCTGGAAATCTTCAGCCACGTGGCAAATCTGGGCGATGCCCGCTCGTTGATCATCCACTCGGCCTCGACCACCCACCGACAACTGACGCCGGAACAACAGGAAGCCGCGGGCGCAGGCTCCGGTGTCGTGCGGGTGTCTATCGGCATCGAAGACGTGAACGACCTGATCGCGGACCTTGATCAAGCCCTCGCCAAGGCCAGCGCCTGACAATGGCCGGGCACGACACAAACGACCTTGGCCAGCCCATCGGTTTGCCGGTGTCGGATGACTTTCCACGCCCGACGCCGCCTTATACACCGATGGAAGGCCGGTACTGCTCTGTCGTGCCACTGGATGTGAATCGCCATGCGCCCGGGCTTTTTCGGGCGTTTGCAAATGACAGGGATGGCCGTAACTGGACATACCTGCCCTATGGCCCGTTTGACAGCGAACCGGAATTTGAAGACTGGGCCCGCGCCAACTGCATGGATGCGGACCCGATGTTTCATACCGTATTGGATGCGGACGAAGTACCGGTTGGAATGGCCTCTTATCTTCGGATCGAACCCGCAGCGGGTGCCATCGAAGTCGGCCACATCCACTTTTCGCCGCTGCTGCAACGCAAGCCGCAATCGACCGAGGTCATGTACCTCATGATGAAGCGGGTTTTCGACGAGCTTGGCTATCGCCGGTACGAGTGGAAATGCGATGCACTGAATGCACCGTCACGCAATGCCGCTGAACGGCTGGGATTTACTTTCGAAGGGGTGTTTCGGCAGGCGACCCATTACAAGGGCCGCAATCGGGATACGGCGTGGTACGCGATCATCGACAGCGACTGGCCCCGTATTAAGGCCGCTTTCGAAGAATGGCTGTCACCAGACAATTTCGATGCGGCGGGCCAGCAACGAAAACCGCTGATGGCCCGCGCCGAGGCTTAAACTTACTCGGAAATCTCGAATTCCATCGAGACACTGACCGAAACCGAAATCTCTCCGCTGGCCACAGGTACACTACCGGCATCCGCCGCGCTGAAGGCGCGCATTTCTGCCATCGGACGAATGCCAGCCGTTTGTTCCGAGATCGACTGAACCGGGCCAAGCGTCACGCCCGCTGCCTGTGCCAACTGCTGTGCTTTGGCCGTGGCTTCGCCGACGGCCTTGGCGCGCGCCTGCACCTCGATCGGTTTGGAATCCTGCACGCCAAAGCTCAAGCCCCCGAAATCATTGGCGCCGTCCTGAATGACCGCGTCCATGATCTTCCCCAGTTGGGTCAGGTCGCGTACGCGCACAAACACGCGGTTGGACGCAGTAAAGCCGGTGATTTCGGGCGTCTCCCCATTCTGTCCATGACGACCCGACCAGACGGGCGATAATGACAGGTCCCGTGTCTGGACGTCACGATCTTCGATACCCATTTCGGTCAGGCGCGCCAGGACTTTGGAAACGGCATCCGACGTCGCCTGCATCGCAGCCGAGGCTTCGGCGTTTTCGTTGGTCACGCCCAAGGTTATCGTCGCCATGTCAGGCGCAATCTGCACTGTTCCGGTTGCATCAACGTTGATGCGACGTTCTTCCGCATGAGCGGCCCCGGCAGCCGTAGCCGCCATCATCGCGGCCAGAAAAGCGAATGTCTTCAAGGTTATCACTCCAAATTACTCTGCTTTTAAATGGGTTGACCGGCCCTTGCGATACAAGAGGAGATACCGCCTTTTTCTTTCCCTCGGCGGGTTCCTGCTTTAATGTCGGTCTGCAAACGCAAAGTCGTTTGCATTGACATTGATAATTATGGTTCCTCCGGAATATGAAACCCGCTTTTGCGCTGTCTTTTTCTGCGACCGGAATAACACTGCACCACCGTTCCGATGACGACTGGTTTGTTATCGGTACGATTCCGCTGGATGTTCCGGACTTGTCCGCACAGATGCAGGCGTTGCGGGAAAAGGCATTTGCGCTGGAAAATGATCTGAGCTGCAAGCTTGTGCTGCCAGAGGATCAGGTTCGGTTTCTAGAGCTTTCGACCGACGGGTTGCCACCGGAAGACCGGACGGAACGTATCGAAACTGCGCTGACCGAAGCCACGCCTTACGCCCTGTCGGAACTGAGTTATGACAGCCAGACCGAAGGTGAAACGACCTTTGTTGCCGCCGTGGCGGTTGAAACTCTGGCCGAAGCGCGGACCTTTGCCTCGGAACATGGTTTTGTGGTGGTGGCGTTCACTGCCGAAGACAGCGAGGGCGCGTTCCCGCGTGAGGCGTTGTTTCGCGAAACTTCGGACGCTTCCGATCTGCCACACCCGGAAAACCAGCCGTCGCCGGTGGAAACGGACGCAGGTGAACAGGCTGATGATTCCGGCCTGCCCACCCATCCGATTGCCGGAACCGCCGCGCCCGAGGCTTTCCGTGCACCCCGGGAAACAGCGGGCAAAACCCTTGATGCATCTTCAGGGGGAAACCGGTCTGCCATTCCGGTCTTTGCCGCCGTGCTTCTCGTTGGTGGGCTTGTTGGCGTATGGCTGGCATCGGGGACCGGCACTGATCCGGATCAGGCGGAACAGAGCCCGGCGCAGGTTGCGGTTCCGGCCTCTGAACCCGCCGCAGAGCCCCTGCCTGAACCCGAACTGGACACGGCTGCGCTGGAAACCCCGCAACAAACCGTTCCGGACCTTGCGACCGATGACGCCGAAGAGCCTGCGAACGCGACCTCAGAAACCGAGACCGACACCCAGCCGGAACTGACCGCTACAGATGCAGCTATTCTGGAGGCCCTCAAGGTTGCCCCTACCGCGGTGGACTCCGTCGCTCAGGACCCCGAGACGCAAAAAGATGTTCAGGCCGTTACCGGCATCAACACGACAGCGCCCGAAGCACCAGAAATACCCGAGACTGTGGAACCGCAGGAATTGTATCTGGCATCGCTCGACCACGCTGATCTGTTCGAGGATGCGGTTGCCTTGCCGCCCGACCTCAGTTTTGACACCGACGCTCCTTTCGAACCCAACGTATCCCCCAACATTGCGGGCACTCGGTTTGATCTGGATGAGAACGGCCTGGTCGTGCCAACACCGGAAGGCACCATGAATCCGGATGGGGTCGTTGTTTATCTGGGGCGCCCATCCAAGGTTCCGCCTGAAACTCCGGTTCGTTTCGAGGAAGAACCGGTGGTTGACGAGGCCGACGACAGATTGGCAGGTATTCGGCCAAAGCCGCGCCCTGCTGATCTGGTCGAGAATTTCGAGCGCGGTCAACTGGGTGGCCGGTCGTTGGAGGAATTGGCATCCAAGCGACCGAAAGCGCGCCCGGAAAGCCTTCAGACCAAACCGCAGGTCGATGAGGCACCAACGGCCCTGGCTGTCGTAAGAGTCCCGCGACCCAAGTCCCGCCCAGCCGGATTGGCCCCTGCCAAAACACCTGCTTCAAACAGTTCGAATCTGGGATCCACAGCAGCATTGGATCAGAATTCCGATGACGCAGGATCGTTCCAACCAAAGACCGTCGCACCCAAAATCCCTTCGACGGCGTCGGTTGCACGACAAGCCACGATTGACAACGCAATCAACCTGCGCAGGCTGAACCTGATCGGGGTCTACGGCACGCCAGCCAACAGACGCGCATTGGTGCGGCTTCCCAGCGGGCGTTACAAAAAACTAAAAGTCGGAGACCGCCTTGATGGCGGGAAAGTCATCGCGATCAGCGACAGTGAGCTTCGATATCAGAAAAAGGGCCGCAACGTGACCCTGGCGATGCCGCGCAGCTGAAAACCGGCAATCGATCTTCTGACGCACCAACCGTCACATGAATGCGCCGGAGGCTGATGAACTGCCCCCGGCGTTTCAATGCATTGCTATCAGGCTGCGGAAATCTCGCCGCTTTCGATCTGTTCGCGTTCGATGGATTCGAATAGCGCTTGGAAGTTCCCTTCGCCGAAACCGTCGTCGCCTTTGCGCTGAATGAACTCGAAGAAGATCGGGCCGATCACCGTTTTCGAGAAGATCTGCAACAGAATGCGTGTCTCGCCCCCGTCAACGACACCTTCACCGTCGATCAGGATGCCGTGTTTCATCATCCGGTCCAGCGGCTCTTCATGACCGGCCACGCGGGTCCTGGACATCTCGTAATAAGCTTCATTCGGACCCGGCATGAATTTCAGACCGTTTTCCGCAATTGCATCGGTCGAGGCGTAAATATCGTCACTGCCGACAGCAATATGCTGGATGCCTTCACCTTTGTATTTCTTCAGGTAAGACACGATTTGCCCCGTTTCACCGCGGTCTTCATTGATGGGGATGCGAATACGACCGCAAGGAGACGTCAGCGCCCGGCTGTACAACCCGGTGAACTTGCCCTGAATGTCAAAGAATCGAATTTCACGGAAGTTGAACAGGTCGCCGTAGAACTTGAACCATTTGTCCATGTTGCCCTTGTAGACATTGTGGGTCAGGTGATCGAGATAGAAGAACCCCTCGCCCCGAGGTTTGGATTCTTTGATCCACTCGAATTCCTGATTGTATGGCGATGTGTCGTAATATTGATCGATGAAATAGATCAATGATCCGCCGATGCCCTTGATTGCAGGCACATTCATGGTTTTGTCAGCGCCGTCGTAAGGTTCGGCACCTTTCGACACAGCATGGTCATAGGCCTTTTGCGCGTCAACAACACGCCACCCCATGGATGGCGCGCAAGGGCCGTGCTCGTCCACGAACTTCGCGGCAAAGCTGTCGGGATCCGCGTTCAGGATATAGGTGACATCCCCTTGCTGCCACAGCTCGACAGCGGGTTTTTCCTTGTGGCGGGCCACCAGGTCAAACCCCATCTTCGCGAACAGATCACGCAGCTCTTGCGGTTCAGGATGGGCAAACTCGACGAATTCAAACCCATCGGTTCCGGCTGGGTTTTCCTCGCTGATGACAGATTTCGGGGCGTTGTGTGGGAATGGACCCATGGCGCGTCTCCTTCGAAAACAGGAATTTCTTTGCTGATTCAAAAATACGACTTTTATGACGCTGTTTCTGCGCATTGTTTTCGTGTAAACTGCCGATAGACGCGCAAAACGCGCATAAAAGTTAATAAGGGCAGGATTTTTCCGCACATGCTGGACGCGACTGACAAGCGATTGCTTTCCGCCCTGCAAAAGGACGCGCACCTGACCGCGCACCAGCTGGGCGAAATGCTGAACCTGTCGCCCAGTCAGGCAGGACGCCGCCGCCAGCGGCTTGAGGCCGAAGGGTACATCACCGGGTATGCCGCCCGGCTGGACCCGTTGAAACTGGGTCTGCAAGTGCAAGGCTTTGTTCAGGTCCATCTGGGGACGCATGGCCCTGAACAGTCTGCAAGCTTCGCCCGCATGGTCGACACCCGCCCCGAAATTACCAGCGCATGGACGATGACCGGAGAGGCGGATTACCTGCTGCACATCTATTGTGACGATCTTTCCGCGCTCAACAGCTTGCTACATTCGGTCATCCTGCCGCATCCTGCCGTTGCAAGGGTTCAGAGCCAGATCGTAATGGACCAACTGAAACGCGACGCCCCCCTGCCCACCTGAACAGGCCCGAGAGGACACTTATGGACGTTTTCCTATATCAGGCTTCGATCTATCTTGCGGCGGCGGTCATCGCCGTTCCCCTGTCTGCACGGCTGGGGCTGGGGTCGGTGCTGGGATACCTAGCCGCCGGGATCATCATTGGCCCCGTTCTCGGGCTTGTCGGCGCGGAAACGGAAAACCTTCAGCACGTCGCCGAATTCGGTGTGGTGATGATGCTGTTCCTGATCGGTCTGGAACTGGAGCCGCGCGCCCTGTGGGATATGCGTGACAAGTTGCTGGGGTTGGGCGGGTTGCAGGTTGCGTTGTCGACGGCTGCAATCGCTGCCGTGGCAATGTACGCCAACCACCCGTGGTCGGTCGCCCTGGCCGTAGGGCTGACCTTGTCGCTGTCATCTACGGCGATCGTTCTTCAGACCCTGTCCGAAAAGGGCCTGATGCAGACGAATGGCGGCCGAGCTACGTTTTCGGTGCTGCTGACGCAGGACATAGCGGTCATTCCGATATTGGCCTTGCTTCCTCTTCTGGCCCTTCCGGCCATGCCTCAGATCAAATCGGATGGTTCGATTGACCGCGGGGCCGGTGATCTTCACGGCGCGGACCATCACAGCCTTTCTCTGGTCGAAGGTCTGCCGGGTTGGGCCGTCACGCTGGTCACGATCGGCGCAGTTGTGTTTGTCATTCTGGCCGGTGTCTACCTGACCCGCCCGCTGTTTCGCTTCATCCACGCGACCCGCCTGCGCGAGATGTATACCGCCCTAGCGCTTATGATCGTGGTCGGGATTTCCTTCCTGATGACCCTCGTCGGGCTTTCCCCTGCCCTGGGCGCTTTTCTGGCGGGCGTGGTTCTGGCCAGTTCCGAGTTCCGACATGAAATGGAAAGCGACCTTGAGCCATTCAAAGGACTGTTGCTTGGGCTATTCTTTATCACGGTCGGCGCTGGCATTGATGTCGCCTATTTCTTCGATGACCCCCTTGACCTGATCGGTCTGGCGCTTCTTTTGATCCTTGCAAAAGGGATCATCCTGTTTCTTGTGGGCAAGGCCTTCAAGTTGCGTGGGCGCGATCACTGGCTGTTCACACTGGGGCTGGCGCAAGCAGGTGAATTTGGCTTTGTCCTGTTGGCATTTTCCACGCAACAGAATGTCATCCCCCCCGACCTGTCCCAAAAACTGCTGATGATCATCGCTTTGACGATGCTGATCACACCGCTTCTGTTTATCATCTACGATCTTCTGTCGCGAAAGATCAGCGACA
>NZ_JBXWSM010000083.1:0-17374 GCF_059613405.1 Ruegeria sp. BHSA118 | reverse complement strand
GGGCAAGGAACGGATTGGAGCCTATGTGGCAAGTGTGATCCCGGACGGGGCCAGCGTGATAATCGACAGCGGGTCAACGACAGTGGCAGCGGCACAGGCTCTGGCTGCTGTGCGACAAAATCTTACCGTATATACCAATGATTTAACGATTGCATCTGTGCTGGCGTCGGCGGCCGCCGAGCTCACGCTGCTGGGCGGACGGCTGGATTTTTTAGAGAATGTCACATTGGGTTTGGACACGCTCGACCACCTGTCGTGATACAATGCGGAATATGCGTTGATCGGGGTCGGCGGTGTGAGCTCTCGGGCATTGTTTACGGATTTCTCGCTGGAAGGCGCCAACCTGCGTCATATGATGATGCAACGGGCGCAGCGCCCGCTGATCCTGGCTGATAGCAGCAAGTTCGACGTGGTTGGCCCGATCGTGATGAAACCTCTGCCGGTGAAAGCGACACTGGTGGTGGATGAGGAGTTGCCAAATAGCATAGCTGGCGCGCTGCAAAACCAACCCGTGGATATTGTGAAAGCATAACGCAAAAGCAGGAAAGCAATTGCCAAATTTTGCAAAGAACAAATAGGCTAAAGGGAAATCCGAATCCCTGAGTACGGAGCGAGCCGATGGCAGATACCAAACTTCCACGCTGCACAGCATGTCATTGTCGGAGGCATCATCATTGGCTGCGCGGTTGCGTATCATCTGATCGGAAAGGGGCAGCGCGACGTGGTGCTTATTGAGCAGGGGCAACCAAGCCGTAGCACCACATGGCGTGCGGCTGGTCTGGTTGGTCAGTTGTGCAGCCGACCCGCGATGACCAACCTGATCCGCCGCTCGCCGAGGTTGCAGTGCCGTGCGGGTTTGAGCCCAATAAAGCGTGCCGCCGCGGTACAGGTCAAGCTTTGGTCGAGCCGCTGTGTGTGCGCGCGCAAACAAGCGCTTTGAAAGCCGAATTGTGACGCAAGACAAATATTCAGCTCATATCGTCGGGCCACAATGACAATACAGGCAGTTCTCATCGTATTGACCGCAGCCGTGTTGCACGCGCTCTGGAATGCGGTTGTCAAAGGTGCGCCCGACAAGGCGGTTGTTTTGGGATTGGTGGCGCTTGGCCACGCCGTGCCTGCGCTGATTGCGTTGCCTTTTATCGGCTTGCCGGTTTGGGCGGCGCTCCCCTTCATCATCGGCTCGACCCTGATCCACTGGGGGTACTATTGGTTTCTCAACACCGCGTACAAACATGGGGATCTGTCGGTGGTGTACCCGATCTCACGCGGGATGACGCCAATCCTGGTCACGGTGGGTGCCATTCTTTTCGCGGGCGAGTTTCTGCCGCCGATCGCGTGGGTCGGCATTGTCTGCATTTCAGCTGGGATTGGGTGCCTTTCCCTGGCCGGGCTGGGCCGAAACACAAACTGGGTCGCCGTGGCGGCGGCGTTTGGCACGGGTCTGATGATAGCGTCCTATTCGATTGTGGATGGCATTGGTATCCGGCTGTCCGGGAATATACTGGGATATATTGCGGCATTGTTTGTTGCCGAAATTTTCGTTGCCGGGTTTATCTTCGCGACCAGATGGCAACGTTTCGTCGCGCTGCCCAGGCGTTATGTCTGGGCGGGCCTGACAGGCGGCGTCATCTCTGGCCTGGCGTATGGGCTGGTGCTGTATGCGAAGACGGTCGCGCCCTTGGGCGTGGTGTCCGCCCTTAGGGAAAGTTCAGTTATCTTTGCGTCGCTTATTGGTGTGATGTGGTTCGGCGAGGGGCCGAAATCCAACAGGCTTCTTGCAGCGACCATTGTCGCGATCGGGATCGGACTCCTTGCGGTGACACGTTGAGCGTTCTTGCGCCGCCGCAGGAAAGTCTTAAGAATTCAGCGCCTTTGACATGCCCTGATGTTCTGTTGATCGTCATGGTCCAGTTCCGCACTGATCTGCCGGGGCGGGCGGTTTCCATCTATAGGATATGCTTATGACATCGAAGATATAATCGATTTTTATTGGCGTTTTTATCTGTCAAACTGCTGTCAAACAATCGGTGCACAATAATCGAGTTCGAACGCCACGCAAGAATGGCGACAATAACATAATTACCAACAGAGGATCACAATGAAACATACGACATCACTTCTCGCAGCTCTGACTATAGGTGCGCTAACGGCAACGGCTGCGGCATCGGAAACGGAATTGACGGTTTATACCGCAGTCGAGGCGGAAGACTTGGCCCGATATGCCGAGACGTTCAATCAAAGCCACCCTGATATCAAGATCAATTGGGTTCGCGACTCGACCGGGATCATTACGGCGAAATTGTTGGCAGAGCGTGATAACCCGCAGGCCGACGTTGTTTGGGGCCTGGCCGCCACGTCGCTGCTGCTGCTGAAATCAGAAGGTATGCTGGAGCCTTATGCGCCGGCTGGCGTAGACAAGCTGGACAAAAAATTTGTTGATGGTGACAACCCGCCTGCCTGGGTTGGCATGGACGCCTGGGTTGCATCCGTCTGCTACAATACCGTCGAGGCCGAGAAGGCCGGGTTGACCCCGCCGACATCCTGGAAGGATCTCACCGACCCGATGTACAAAGATCAGGTGATCATGCCCAACCCGAATTCATCGGGCACCGGGTTCCTTGATGTGTCCAGCTGGTTGCAGATGTTCGGTGAAGAAGGTGGTTGGGAATACATGGATGCGCTGCACGAGAACATCGCGCGGTACACCCATTCAGGTTCAAAACCCTGCAAACTGGCCGCAGCAGGCGAAATCCCAATTGGTATTTCCTTTGCATTCCGCGGGGCAAAGTCCAAAGCCGACGGCGCGCCGCTTGAGATCATCGTGCCTTCTGAAGGCGTGGGCTGGGACATGGAAGCCACCGCGATTGTGGCCGGTACTGCAAATCTGGAAGCCGCACAGAAGCTGGTGGATTTCACCGTCACCAAGGAAGCCAACGAGATGTACAACACCGGCTATGCAGTTGTGGCCTATCCGGGCGTTGCAAAGCCGGTTGAGCACTTCCCAGAGGGCCTTCTGGATGCGATGATCGAAAATGATTTTGAGTTTGCCGCCAACAATCGCGCGGCAATCCTGAAGGAATGGCAGTCTCGCTATGACGGAAAGTCGGAAGCGAAGTAACCCCATTAGCAGGAGAGGCTTTCGTGCCTCTCCTGCGCACCAGTCTCTTGTTCCCCGAAAAACAACTTACTCACCCGGTTTCAACCGGCCAGGACCGGCCGCGCCCGAGGTGCAGATGTGAGGACTTCTCCCGTGCTTCAGAAAACACCACCCGGTGAACTGTATCTCAGCATCCAGAATTTGTGGAAAGCGTTCGGAAACTTTCTGGCGCTCAAGGACATCTCTTTGGAAATCAACGAGGGCGAGTTTGTCTGTTTCCTCGGCCCGTCCGGTTGCGGCAAGACCACTCTTCTGCGGGCAATCGCCGGATTGGATTTGCAGACCAAGGGTACGGTCATGCAGGATGGCAAGGACGTGTCCAATCTGCCCCCGTCCGAGCGTGATTTCGGGATCGTGTTTCAGTCCTACGCGTTGTTCCCCAACCTGACGATTGAAAAGAACATCGCTTTTGGCCTTGAAAACACCGGCCGCAGCAAATCGGATATCGCTGTTCGCGTAAACGAACTCTTGACCCTGGTTGGTCTGCCGGATCAGGGCAAGAAATATCCGGCGCAATTGTCAGGTGGTCAGCAGCAACGGATTGCACTGGCGCGTGCCATCGCAACCAATCCCGGACTTTTGCTGCTGGACGAACCCCTGTCGGCGCTGGACGCCAAAGTGCGTGTTCATCTGCGGCACGAGATCAAGGAGTTGCAGCGCAAGCTGGGTGTGACCACCGTGATGGTGACTCACGATCAGGAAGAAGCGCTGGCCATGGCGGACCGGATCGTGGTCATGAATCACGGAGTGATCGAACAGGTGGGGCCTCCTACCGAAATCTACCGGGAACCGGCCAATCTGTTCGTTGCAGACTTTATCGGTGAAATGAACCAGATCCGGTCGCAGGTCACCAAAGGCGGACGTCTGAGCGTCGGGGAAAAGACCTTTGCCTGCCTCAGCCACAAGTTCAACGATGGAACCCCGATCATCGCGGCCATTCGACCCGAAGACATCATCCCTCATGAAGCTGGTTATCTCGACACAGGCGGCAATAGGAACTGCATAGAGGTGACGCTGGATGAGATGGAGTTCCTGGGTTCGTTCTGGCGCTGCCGATTGAACAACGAGAAGTTCGGAGCATCGGAACTGATCGCGGATTTCTCGATCAACGCGGTGCGTCGTCTGGAACTGGAAGAGGGGCGCAGCATGGTGATTGAGCTCCCCGAAAACCGCCTTATGGCGTTTGACGTGCCGGAGGCCAAGGCATGAGCTCGCTTTCTACCAATCAGGACAGCCTGCCTGTCGGGCCGGACATCAAGCCCAAGCTCAGCCGTGATGATATCCTGATGCGCGGAAGCATGATGGTGATCGCGCTGTATCTGGTCGTGACATTGGCGTTGCCGCTTTACACGATGTTGTCCAAGTCGTTTTCGACCTATCGCGTAGAGCTGTCCCAGTACGAGTTTCAGGTCAGTGACGACGCGGGCGTCTTTGATGGAACGATCCTGTCGGCGGACGAGTTGAACAGGCAATTGGGGGTCTTTTCCGACTCTGATCTGGTGACAGGTTCGGACGGGCGCTTGCCGGTGACCGGGTTCTTTCCTGATTTCAGCTTTCGCAGCCCGGTCATGTACAAGATCCGCAACACGACGGATACCGGGCGCTTTCTGGTCGGGTCGACTTTGAATGAAGGCACCGATTGGGTCGAGCTTGATTCCAACACGTTCCGCCGGGTGCAAATGCGGCCGGTCCAGTCGCGAGGGCTGGACAATTTCATCAACTACTTCTCGACACCGGCACTGTTCAATTCGATCAAGAACTCGCTTTGGATCTCGGTTGTCAGCACCATTGTGACGGTGACACTGGCGTTTTGGTTCGCCTATGCGCTGAATCGAAGCTGCATGCGGTTCAAGGGTGTTTTTCGCCTTATCGCGATGGCACCGATCCTGGTTCCGTCGCTCTTGCCGGGCATCGCGTTGGTCTACCTGTTCGGTAATCAGGGCATGATCAAGGAATTGCTGTTTGGTGCCAGCATTTACGGCCCCATAGGCATCGTTATCGGATCGGTTTTCTTTACTTTTCCGCACGCGTTTCTGATCATATCGACCGCGCTCGCGATATCTGACGCGCGCCTGTATGAAGCTGCGGCCAGCTTGCGGTCGACGCCATGGCGGACCTTCTGGACCGTAACCATCCCCGGGGCCCGCTATGGCCTGATCTCGGCGGCCTTTGTCGTGTTCAATCTGGTGATCACCGATTTCGGACTGCCGAAGGTCATCGGTGGTCAATTCAACGTGCTTGCCGTGGATATCTACAAACAGGTGATCGGCCAGCAGAACTTTGAAATGGGCGCCGTGGTATCTGTGGTTCTGGTCATCCCGGCCATTCTGGCTTTTGCTATCGACCGGATGGTTCAGTCCAAGCAGGTGGCGCTGCTTTCGGCGCGTTCCGTGCCATATCAGGCGACGCCAAACCCGAAAGCTGACCGCATATTCCTGATCTATTGCAGCCTGATCGGCCTGTTCATCGTGGGTCTTCTGGCGGTGTGTCAGTTTGCGGCGCTGATCAAGTTCTGGCCATACGACCTGAGCCTTAGCCTCAAGAACTATCAGTTCAACAGAATGGACGGCGGCGGCTGGGGGTCGTATTTCAACTCGATCAAACTGGCGTTGCTGACGGCAGTCATCGGCACGTCAGTCGTGTTCTTCGGGGCCTATCTGGTGGAAAAATCAAACGGGTTCAAAACCGGGCGGTCGATTTTCCAGATGTTCGCGATGCTGCCCATGGCGATCCCGGGCATGGTATTGGGGCTGTCTTACATCTTCTTCTTCAACAACCCGTCCAATCCGCTGAACGGAATTTACGGCACGATGGCGATCTTGGTGATTTGCACTGTGACGCATTTCTACACCGTATCGCACCTGACGGCCGTCACCGCGCTCAAGCAAATGGACAGAGAGTTCGAGTCGGTGTCTGCCTCGCTCAAACAGCCGACAATGAAGCTGTTTGCACGGGTAACGGTTCCGGTTTGTCTGCCAGCAGTGTTGGACATCTCGATCTATCTGTTCGTCAACGCGATGACGACCGTGTCGGCAGTAGTGTTTCTTTATTCTCCCAAAACGACGCTTGCGTCCATCGCGGTGCTGAACATGGATGATGCCGGGGATATCGCGCCTGCGGCGGCGATGGGCATGATGATCTTTTACACCAACGCGGCTGCCCGGATCGTTCACCTGATTGCTTCAAAAGGCATTCTGAAGCGCACTCAGGCTTGGCGAAGCCGGTAGCCAAAGGAACCCTGCCCCCGCCGGTCAGGTATCGGCGGGGGGGCTTTTTTCTTCCAGCGCGCGCTGGGCGAAGTCCATAAAGGCTCGGATGATCTTTACGTTGCGCCGTTGCGAAAGCGAAATCATGCTTTCACCCATTTGCAACTTCACGCCTTTCAGCTTGATTTGTCGCAACCGATCATCATGCCCATACTCTGCCTGAGAGACAAATCCGATGCCTGCGCCCGAGGCCACAAGCTCGCGCACGGCCTCGCGCCCTTCCGCAACGATTGCAGGATTCAACGTGATACCGCGCCTTTCGGCTTCTTCTTCCAGTTTCTGACGAGTTTTTGACCCGTGCTCTCTGAAAACCAGCGGCAGATCGGCCAGCTCTTCCAAAGAAAGCGAAGGTTTGGATGCCAAAAGCACACCTTGGGCGGCAAAGGCCACGATTTCAGTGGACCCCAGGTTCAACACGTCCATGTCCTTGCCGGGGGACAGGCTGCCGACGACACCGATCTCGGCGTTGTACGACCGAAGTTCTTCCAGGATTTCTTCGGTGTTTCCGGACCGCACGGTGATGGTGATTTTGGGGTACTTTTTTTGAAACGATCCCAGGAAAGACGTCATGTGATGCGCTGAATCGGCAATGATCCGCAATTCCCCGTCGATTGCGGCCTTGGTTTCCGAAAGGTAGTCTTCGATCTGATCTTCGATCTCAAAATACTGCTTTGTGAACCGGTAAAGCTGTTCGCCTTCGGGGGTGAGGTTCACGCGTTTTCGTTCGCGCTGAAACAACAACAGATCGTGATCCTGTTCCAGCTTTCGAACCTGTTCGGAAATCGCCGGTTGCGTCAGAAAAAGCGCCTCGGCCGCGCGGGAAAACCCGCCATGTTTGGCCACGTAATGAAAGGCTTTGAGCTGGCTGTGCCGCATCACAGATCCCCAATTAATTGTGCATAGGCTGCACTTATAATTAGATTGATATTTGCAATTTCACATATAGCAACACTTGCTGCAATGGTGTTTGTGAAAACGCTGTTCTGGAGCCTGGTAATGACGCCATCCCATCCAAAAATCGAGCAACCGCGCCTCGGCGAACCATACCTTTTGACACCCGGTCCTTTGACAACGTCCTATGCCGTGAAAGAGGCCATGCTGAAGGACTGGGGCAGCTGGGACGACGACTTTCGCGCCATGACAAGAGAGCTGCGGTCAAGCCTGCTGGACCTGCTTGGTGAAGGCGCCGACGCGTTCGATTGCGTGCCAATGCAAGGCAGCGGCTCCTTCTCGGTCGAAGCAATGCTGGCATCGTTTATCCCGCCGGAAGGAAAGGCGCTGGTACTGGCCAATGGCGCCTATGGGCAGCGTTCTGCGCAGACGCTACAGTATCTGGGACGGGACCATATCGTGTTGGACAAGGGCGATTACCTGCCGCCACGGGGCGACGAGGTTGCGCGCATTCTCGCGGATGACCCGGCCATCACGCATGTTGTTGCCATTCACTGCGAAACCAGCTCGGGTATCTTGAACCCCGTCGAGGAAATATCCGAGGCCACCTATGCAGCCGGTCGCAAGCTGTTGATCGACTCGATGTCGGCCTTCGGCGCGATCGAGCTCAGACCCTCGGATATTCGATATGAAGCCATGGTGTCTTCGGCCAACAAATGCATCGAGGGCGTTCCCGGCTTTGGCTTCATTGTGGCGCGCAAGAGCGAACTGGAAGCCGCAAAGGGCAACAGTCATTCCCTGTCTCTGGATGTGCACGCCCAGTGGGCGCACATGAACAAGACCGGTCAGTGGCGTTTTACCCCGCCGACGCACGTGGTCGCCGCCTTCATCGAAGCGCTTCGGGCGCACGCCGCTGAAGGCGGTGTTGCCGGCCGTGGCGCACGTTACACCCGCAACCGGGACGTCATGGTTGCAGGCATGCGTGAACTGGGTTTCGAAACGCTGCTGGACAATCGTTGGCTCAGCCCGATCATCGTCACGTTCTTCTGCCCCGCCGATGAGAAATTCGTATTCGATCAGTTCTATAACCTGATGAAAGAAAAAGGGTTCATTATCTACCCTGGCAAGCTGACAGTCGTCGACAGTTTCCGCGTCGGATGCATCGGTCAGATGGACGAAGACGTCATGCGCATGGTCGTGCGTGCAGCAAAGGAATCCCTGGAAGAAATGGGCGTGGCAAGCGCCGCTCCTCCTCTTCGGGCACTGGAAGAACGCGCCAAGCTGGCCGCCTAAACATCAAGGAAAATACAGATGACCATTCAAACCCCTGTCGAAGCAAATGAGCGCGTCTACCCGACGCCGAAGGTGCCCGCTATTGCCATCTGCCTTGATGGATGCGAGCCCGAATACCTTGATGTTGCGATTGCAAAAGGGCTGATGCCCAACCTCAAGCGGATCCGGGAAGAGGGTACGGACCGACTGGCCCATTCCGTTATCCCGTCCTTCACCAACCCCAACAATCTTTCGATTGCCACCGGGCGCCCTCCGATCGTGCATGGCATCTGCGGCAACTACCTCATCGACCCTGACAGCGGCGAGGAAGTGATGATGAATGATGTTCGCTTCCTGCGTGCGCCGACCATTTTTTCCCAATTCTACGACGCGGGTTTCCGCGTGGCGATGGTAACCGCCAAGGACAAGCTGCGCGCACTGTTGGGGGCCGGGCTGAAATTTGACGAGGGCAGGGCGGTTGCGTTTTCTTCCGAACGGTCGGGTGAAACGACGCTGGCGGAACATGGCATCGACAACGCCAGCGAATGGCTGGGCATGGACGTCCCCGAGGTCTACTCGGCAGAGCTTTCCGAATTTGTCTTTGCCGCTGGCGTCAAGCTGCTGAAAGAGTTCAAGCCCGACGTGATGTATTTGTCGACCACCGACTATATCCAGCACAAGTTTGCACCTGATCAAAAAGGCGCACTCGATTTCTATGCCATGTTCGACCGGTATCTTGGCGAGTTGGATGAATTGGGTGCGGCCATCGTGGTGACCGCGGATCACGGCATGAAGCCAAAGCATTTGGCGGATGGATCCCCCTCGGTGGTTTACGTGCAGGACCTGATGGACGAATGGCTGGGCAAGGATGAGGCGCGGGTCATTCTTCCGATTACCGATCCATACGTTGTGCACCATGGTGCTTTGGGGTCTTTTGCAACCGCCTATTTGCCTGACGGAGCAGACCAGGACGACATCATCAGCAAGCTCAAGGCGACCAACGGCATCACCCATGTGCTGACCAAGGCCGAGGCGATCGAGCAATTCGAATTGCCGGGCGACCGCATTGGCGACATCGTGATGGTTTCCGGCGAAAACATCTGCATCGGCACGTCCGAGCATCGCCACGATCTGGCAGCACTCAAAGAACCCTTGCGCAGCCATGGTGGTTTGACCGAACAGGAAGTTCCCTTCATCGTGAACCGTGTCATCGACCTGCCAAACCAACCCGTGCTGCGCAATTTCGATGCCTTCTTCTACGCAACAACAGCGGCGGCACAGTAAGCTATGAAAGATCAGACCATGTCAAAAATCGAAGTACGCAACGAGGGAATGCGGATCGGCGGCGAAATTGTCTTTACCGACGACACCGTTCCCGTTCTCTACCCGTACACAAACGAGGTTGTGGGTCACGTACCAGCCGGTACAGCCGAACATGCGCGCCGGGCGTTCGAGATTGCGGCGAATTTCAAACCCAAGCTGACCCGATACGAGCGCAGCCAGATCCTGCAACGGGCAGGCGAGTTGATCGGCGAAAAGCGCGACTATCTGGCGAAATGGCTGACGCTGGAGTTGGGGATCTGTCACCAGCATGCGATCTACGAAACCAAACGCGCGCAGGACGTGTATCAATTCGCGGCGGCCGAGGCACTGAAGGATGATGGTGAGATCTTCTCCTGCGACCTGACCCACAACGGCAAGGCCCGCAAGATTTTCACCACCCGAGAGCCGGTGAAAGCGATCAGCGCGATCACGCCGTTCAATCACCCGCTGAACATGGTCAGCCACAAGATCGCGCCGTCGATTGCCACCAACAATTGCATGGTTTGCAAACCGACCGAGCTGACGCCGCTGACCGCATTGACACTGGCTGACATTCTCTATGAGGCCGGCTTGCCGCCCGAGATGTTCCAGGTCGTGACAGGTTGGCCCGGTGACATTGGCGACGAGATGATCACCAATGAACATATCGATATCATCACCTTCACCGGCGGTGTGCCTGTGGGCAAGATGATTGCCGAAAAAGGCGTTTACAAGCGTCAGGCGCTGGAACTTGGCGGCAACGACCCTCTGATCGTTCTGAATGACCTCAGTGAGGCCGATCTGGACAAGGCGGCAACAATTGCCGTGGCCGGGGCTACCGGAAACTCCGGTCAGCGGTGTACGGCGGTCAAGCGCATCCTCGTGCAGGAAAGCGTGGCCGAGAAGTTCGTGCCGCTGGTTCTGGAGAAGGCCAAGAAGATCAAATTCGGCGATCCGCAAGACCCCGAAACCGAACTGGGGTGCGTGATCCATGACAAAGCTGCAGAAATATTCGAGAATCGCGTTCTTCAGGCGGAAAAAGAGGGTGCTGAAATCCTGTATCACCCCGGTCGTCAGGGGGCGCTGCTGCCGCCCATCGTGATCGACAAGGTTCCCCATGACAGCGAGTTGGTGATGGAGGAAACCTTTGGTCCCATCGTGCCGATCGTTCGTGTGCCGGACAACGACGAAGAGGTGATGGCAATTTCAAATGGAACCGAGTTCGGCCTGTCTTCGGGTGTCTGCACCAATGATCTGAATCGGGCGATTGCCTTCATCAACGGGTTGAACGTCGGCACCTGCAACATCTGGGAACAACCGGGGTACCGCATTGAAATGTCGCCCTTTGGCGGCATCAAGGACAGTGGAAACGGGGTGAAAGAAGGCGTTATCGAGGCGATGAAGTTCTTCACCAACGTCAAAACCTATTCACTACCGTGGCCTAACTGAGTCTGTTGCCCTTACCCCTTTTGCGGAAAGGGCAACACAGTTCCTCCCTGGTACTGGCGGGCCTTGCGGGGTCCGCATCTTTTGATGACGGCAAAGAGGAGCGGACATGCCACAAATTGTCCACACTGAAGGCGAATCAAACACGTCTGAGGCGCGCAAGGCGTGGCTGCAAAAGTCCATGGGGCCGAAATCATCGCCATTGCTCAAACGCGATGCCAACGTGTTCCTGCATCAGTCTCTGTCCTCGCCCTGCGTCAGCACCATTGCAAAGGCCGAAGGGCTCTGGATCGAAGACATCGATGGCCGCCGGTACATGGATTTCCACGGCAACTCGGTGCACCACATCGGGTATGGCCATCCCCGTTTGGTTGCCGCCATAAAGGCACAGCTTGACGATCTGCCCTTTGCGCCCCGCCGCTTCACCAATGATCCGGCGGTGGAGCTGGCTGAAAAGCTGGCAGAGATCGTGCCTGGTGATCTGGGGAAAATGCTCTTTACCACTGGCGGATCCGACGCGAACGAGGTTGCCCTCAAGATCGCGCGCGCCGCCACCGGTCGTTTCAAAACAATCAGCTTCTGGGATGCCTTCCATGGCGCGGGTTTCGGCGCCGCAAGTGTCGGCGGAGAGGCGACCTTTCGCAGTCACATTGCGGGCCCCCTCTTGTCCGGCACCGAACATGTCGCCCCCTTTGCCTGTTATCGATGCCCCTACAATCATGCGGGCCCCGAAACCTGCGGGCTGGCCTGTGCGAAAATGGTCGAATATGTCCTCGAGCGCGAAGGAGATGTGGCGGCGGTCATAGCGGAACCGATGCGTGCCGTGCCCTATGTCCCTCCGCCGGGGTTCTGGAAGACGGTGCGCGAGGCATGCAACCGTCACGGGGCGCTGTTGATCATGGATGAAATCCCGACGGGTCTTGGCAAGACGGGCAGGATGTTCGCCTTTGAACATGACGAGATCATCCCGGACATCGTGACACTCGGGAAGGCGCTTGGCGGCGGCATCCTGCCTATCGCCGCCTGTGTCGCCCGTAAGCAACTGGATGTCTGCGGAGATTTTGCCATCGGGCATTACACACACGAAAAAAACCCGGTCATTGCGCGGGCCGCTTTGACGACGATCCAGATCATCGAAGACGAAGGCCTGGTTCACCGGTCAGCCGAACTGGGTGAACATGCCATTGGTCGCTTGATGGATGAACTTCAGAACGTTCCGATTGTCGGTGACATTCGGGGAAGGGGCCTGATGTTCGGGATCGAAATCGTCGATAATCGCGCCGACAAAACGCCGGGGAACGCGTGCGCCGAACGGATCTATTATGCCTGTCTCGAGGCCGGTCTGAGCTATAAGATCAGCCAGGGATGCGTTCTGACATTGTCGCCGCCGCTGACCATCTCGCGTTTGGAACTGGACCGCGCAATCGACATCGTAATTGCTGCAATCAAGGCCGAGAGTTGACGCCCCTTACCAATCTCGTGTCACAATGGGATCAGGGGCCGCGCCCTTCCGGGGGTCCTTGGCCAAGTTAATAACTGACGGATGTTCCGTCAAAGCGCGGACAAGTGGTTGCGGTGAAGCACACAGGCGTTTACGCCTTGTAGGCCAATATGGGATGTATCCCTTCCCAATCGCGGTCGGTAACATGAATAATACAATGCGCCGCGACAAGCTGGGCCAAAAAGAATAACGGGGTAGAGTATGGCAATTGTCAGCTTCCTTATCAGCCTTGCGGGGGCGACGATGCTGCTGCTTTACGCGGTTCGTATGGTGCGAACCGGGATCGAACGCAGCTATGGGGCGTCGTTCCAGCGGGTAATGACCCAACAACGCAGCTACCTACAGGCCTCGGTGGTTGGGTTGACGATGGCGGTCGTGCTGCAAAGCTCTGCGGCTGTTGCTCTGTTGACTTCGGGGTTTGCGGCCAGTGGAATGCTCAGTTTTCCTGCCGGCCTTGCGATTGTTCTTGGCGGCGATCTGGGGTCGGCGCTGATCATCCAGATTCTTTCGTTCCGGCTGGACTGGCTTGTTCCGATGCTGTTGGCGGTTGGGGGGTATCTTTTCGTAAAGACCGACGCCAAGAAAACCCGGCAACTGGGGCGCATCCTGATGGGCGTGGCCTTTATCCTGATCTCGCTTCGGTTCCTTCGCGAGGCGATGGATCCCATTCGGGACAGCGCGTTTCTGCCCGCTGTGGCGGATTATCTGGCGCGCGATTATATCACCGCGTTTCTGGTCGGGGGCGCCTTGGCATTCATCATGCATTCCTCGGTGGCGGCCATCCTCATGTGTGTCACCCTTGTACAGATCGGAGCGATCCCGTTCGCGGCCGGGATGTCATTGGTATTTGGCGCGAATTTCGGCTCTGCCTTCATTCCGGTCTGGCTCACCCGTGCCATGCCAGTCCAGGCCCGGCGCATTCCATATGCCAACCTGGCATTGCGTGGCAGTTGGGCTTTGGTGAGTTTGTTTGCGGCCAACATGGCTTTGCGGACCGGGTTGTTAGGAGACCCGCAAGGCGGGCAGATGCTGGTCAATGTGCATGTTTTGTTCAACCTGTCACTGCTGCTTCTGGCCTTGCCATTTTGCGGGAAGTTGAAGGATCTGTTCGAAAGGTTTTTGCCGGATCAGAAGAAGGAACAGGTACCGCAACCAGCACGACCGGCCAGCGCATTGGACATTGGCAACGTGGCAAATCCCAGCCAGGCCCTGCCAAGCCTCAAGCGTGAGCTGCTTAGGATGAGCGACCTTGTCGAAACCATGTTCCGGCCTTGTCTGGAATTGTATCGCAGTGGCGACAAACAACAGATCCGCGCGGTCCAAGCCATCGACGAGGACGTGAACAATTGCCTGTCCGGGATCAGGGCATTCGTTTCGGCGATTCCGCCGGATGTATACGAAAAAAAGGACGAAAAATCCGCACGCGACCTTATGGAATTCGCTATCCGGCTGGAGACGGCCGGCGATGTCGTGGCCAAGCGCTTGACCGTGTTGGCGGGTGAAATGCGGGCCAAAGGCTCGAGCTTCTCGCAGGAAGGCTGGTCGGAACTTGTTCAGATGCACGAGGGCATTCTGGCCAACATGAAGCTGGCATCAAACGTGCTTATTTCAGACGATCTGGAAAGCGCGCGCCTGTTGAGCCTTGAGAAGACCGAAATCAAGCGGGTGGAACGTGAAAGCCGAAAACGACATCTGCGCCGCTTGCAGCACGGATCACGGGAAAGCTTCGAAACCAGTGATATTCATCTCGAGACGTTGCGGGCGTTCCGAGAGTTCAACAGCCATATCGCATCTATTGCTTACCCGGTACTGTACCAAAATGGCCAGCTTCTCGAGACGCGGCTGATCGACGAAATTGCGAAATAAACGGAAGGTTCTCTGATAAAAATCTGAAAAAGCAAAGGAACGTTGCTACACTTTTGATGACGGCAGCGAACAGGAGCCGGACTCGATGCAAGCACGGGAAAAGAAAACAGGAAAATCGAAACGCGAAGCAACAAAATGGCTTCAGTTTCGAAATTCGGTTTTGCGGTTGTTCGGCGTCGGTGGAAGCTTCCGCCTAGAGCGCGGGATGGGAGGCAGAAGCCAAAACGTCGCGGCCGAAAAGGCGACCACGTTTTACCTGCCTTGATGCCAAATCGCGCGACGGTTTTTGAGGGCGTTCCCAAACCTGATCCGTGAAAAATTCAATGAACAGCAACGCCGTGGGGTTTGACGGGCCAAATCATAGCTTAGGAACGTGATCGAGCGAATTGTTCGCTTGGTGCGTTCATAGTTTTGCAACAAAGCCGATACCAGACGGCAAGTCCCCTCGAGAACTGATATCAACAGGAAGGAATGGGCAGGGCGTTGCTGCGTTTGATTTCGCGCAGAACGACATTTGTTTGCGCGCTTTCCACCGCCGGCAGGCGAAACAGGAATTCTTCAAGGAAAACGTTGTAAGCCCCGATATCCTTGCAGATCACCCGCATGTGGTAATCTGCCTGGCCGGTTGTTGCATAGCATTCCATGACTTCCGGGCGCTTCTCGATCGCTGCAATGAACCGTTCAAGATGTTCGGGATTGTGCCGGGTCAGATGAACATGCACCAGGGCCTGAAACGAAAGCCCGGCGTGTTCAGGCGACAATTCGGCACGGTACTGTGAAATCAGGCCGGCCTCTTCCAACACGCGGACTCGACGCCAGCAGGCAGAAGATGACATGCCCACCCGTTCTGCAAGGTCAGCATTTGAGATGCGGCAATCCTTTTGAAGCAGCGCGAGAAGTTGGCAGTCACGTGAGTCGAGAAACATCCGAGAAAAATACCCCAGATCGTGACAAAATAAGAGAGAAATTTTCAATGACCCCCGTAAATGGCGGGAAAGTAGAACAGATTCCTCAAAAGATTTCGGTAAAATATCCAGAAAAGGCGAGGCATCCATGACTGACCAGTCCCTGAAATTCGAAACTTACGCCCTGTCGGACCGATACAAAGCCTCAGAGGGTCGTGTTTTCCTGACGGGAACGCAAGCTCTGGTGCGCATCATGTTGGACCAGGCCCGCAGGGACGCAACAGCAGGAAACAACACGGCCGGGTTCATTTCCGGATATCGGGGGTCTCCTCTTGGTGGTTTGGATCTGGAGCTGTGGCGAGCGAAAGAGGAAACCGAGGCCGCCGGGATCACATTCATGCCGGCCGTAAACGAGGACCTTGGCGCCACAGCGGTTCTTGGTGCCCAACAGGCCTCGCTTGATCCCGATTGTGAGGTCGAGGGAGTGTTTTCGATGTGGTACGGGAAGGGCCCCGGAGTTGACCGTTCAGGGGATGCGTTGCGCCATGGCAATGCCTATGGCTCGTCGCCGAAGGGCGGGGTTCTGGTTGTCGCGGGTGACGATCACGGCTGCGTATCTTCTTCAATGCCGCATCAGTCCGACGTCGCCTTCATGACCTGGTTCATGCCAACGCTGAACCCGGCCAACGTGGCTGAATACCTGGAGTTCGGTGAATACGGGATCGCGCTGAGCCGATACTCGGGCACCTGGGTCGGGTTCAAGGCGATTTCGGAAACCGTGGAAAGCGGGCAATCCGTGCGGTTGAAGCCGGACCGTAAATTTACCTTGCCGGAAATAGATCTGCCGCTGGGCGGCTTGCACGTGCGTAGCGCTGATTTGCCAAGCCCGGCCATCGAGACGCGGATCGAACACAAGTTGCGGGCGGTCGAAGCTTTTGTCGAGGCGAACCCGATCGACCGGCGCATCTATGACATCAAGGATGCCCCATTCGGGATTGTCACAACGGGCAAAAGCCATCTGGACCTGATGGAAGTGCTGCGACTTCTGGGGCTCGACGAAAGCGGATGCCGCCGTTTGGGCATCGACATCTACAAGGTCGGGATGGTTTGGCCCTTGGCACGGCGCGATGCGCTGTCCTTCGTCCGTGGCAAAAAAGAGGTTCTGGTCGTCGAGGAAAAACGCGGGATCATCGAAAGCCAGTTCAAGGAATACTTCTATGACTGGCCGGGGGACAAACCCGAAAAGATGGTCGGAAAACACCGTGCAGCGGGCGATCCGTTGATTCCCTGGACCGGAGAGTTGAGCCCGTTGAACCTGATTCCGGTTGTTGCAGAACGACTCGACCGTTTTTTCCCGGAAGAGGGATACCTGAAAAAGGCAAAGGCGCTGACGGACGAACCGCCATCCGTTCTGAATGTTCCGGGTGCGGTCAGGGCTCCGTATTTTTGCTCGGGTTGTCCCCACAACACATCCACCAAAGTCCCGGATGGAAGCACGGCTGCGTCAGGCATCGGCTGTCACGTGATGGCAAGTTGGATGAACCGCAACACGGTCGGTTATGCGCAGATGGGTGGCGAAGGTGTGCCGCATGTTGTTGCCTCGAAATTCAATGGCAACAAACATATCTTTCAAAACCTTGGCGAGGGCACTTGGTACCATTCCGGGTCGCTTGCCATTCGCCAGGCCGTGGCGGCGGGTACGAACATCACCTACAAGATCCTTTACAATGACGCAGTGGCAATGACGGGGGGGCAGCCTGTTGAC
>NZ_JBXWSM010000082.1:0-17360 GCF_059613405.1 Ruegeria sp. BHSA118 | reverse complement strand
GCAGACGACAAGTTGGGTATCTTCCCGGTCGAACATGATGGCAGGACCGAGGTGATCGCAGGTTTCAACGATCGCCACCTGGATTTTCGGGTTTCCGTCCTGTCGGAAAACGGCCGCATCTCGCTGGCCACGTGGGTCCGACGCCATAACCTTGGCGGGCGCCTGTACCTGGCTGCGATCCTGCCGTTTCACATCCTGATCGCACGAAACGCGCTTGCGCGTGTGAAAAGCGCAAGCGCATAACCCAAAAGGTCTTAACCCGCGGCCGCAGCGGTCAACTTGGCGAGCGCGCCGCGCATCTTTTCGATGACCGGCGATTTGTCGACATCGTTCAGGTCGTCCAATGTCTCTTTCGGGTCTTCATAGATCAGCCAGACCTGTCCATCGGCGTCTTCGTACGCCTGCACTTTGAGCGGCAGGAACAACCCTGCACGCGGATCGATCTGCATGGCCGGCGTGCCCAGCGCAGGATTGCCGAAAATCAGCACTTGATTGGCCGGGATGGGCATACCGACCTTTTCCGCCCCGGCCGCGTGGTCGATGCGGGCGAAGACGGTGGCCCCTGCGTTGCCAACCGCTGCTTCCAGCGCATCCAGCGCCTCGGTTACGGATTTGTTCGTTTGAACTTTGATGATGTCGTCAGCCATGGCGGCCAAAGCCCCTCCGAGCGAAAAAACTGAAGCAAGTATCAAGGTACGCATATCGGTTTTCCTTCTGTAATTTTCACCCCAATTCTCACAGGTTTTGGAAATCTGACAATCACAAGTCTGGCATCAGCAAAGCTTTGCCAAAATTGAAGACGCCCATTTTACCCTTGCTTTCGAGAACAATCCGATCAGAAGCCAAACATTTTACTGCGTTGAGCCATAATTCGGGCGGAATCCCCGCTTAACTCCTTCGTCAAACACAACAACCCGGGTGGCAAACGTGAGTATTTCCAACCTAGACGTTCCCAAGACGTCCAGATTCGGATCGGCAACCATTGCGATCTTCTGTGCGGCGATTTTCACGAGCGCCAGTCTGCTGTTTTTTGTCCAGCCGCTTTTTGCCAAACTGGTTCTTCCAAAAATTGGCGGTGCCCCGGCGGTCTGGACAACCGCAATGCTGTTTTTTCAAGTGGTGCTGATACTCGGGTATGTTTATGCGCACCTGTTGACCAAGTTCCTGCCCTTGCGCTGGCAGATCATCACCCATTTCGCCTTTTGGGTGGCGGCGTTGACTTTCTTGCCGCTGTCCACCAGCGAAAGCTGGAGCTATGACGCCTCGACCTCGACCGCGCTGCAAACGCTTGGCCTGTTCGCCGTGGGTGTGGGTGTACCTTTTGCGGTATTGTCGGCAAATGCGCCCCTGTTGCAGGCCTGGTACGCCAGGTCGGGCGGGCCTTCGGCAGATGATCCGTATTTCCTTTACAGCGCCAGCAATGTCGGATCCTTGCTGGCGATGTTGGCCTTCCCCCTGGTTGCAGACCCATTTTTTGGCGCGGCCGAGATCAGCCGCGTCTGGCTGGTCGGCTTCGTGCTGTTCGGCGCGCTTTTGCTTGGCAGTGGCATGATCGCCTTGCGGGGATCACGGTACACAAAGCCATCGGTTCAAACGGCGCTCAAGGCCAGTTTTCCGACCCTGCGGCAGATCGCTGTCTGGGTGTTTGTCGCCTTCATCCCCTCTTCCTTGATGCTGTCCTTCACAACGCGGGTCAGCACGGATCTGGGTGCTCTCCCGCTGATCTGGGTTGTACCTCTGGCGGTCTATATCCTGTCCTTCATCATCGCCTTCGCCAAATGGAAGCACCTGACGCTTGACGCCTTGAACCTGCCCATGCTGGCGGCGCTGGCGGCAGGTGTCGTACTGGTGTCCAAGGTGGTCAGCGAACATGACGCGCCGGTGGTTATTCTGCTCTATGTCCCGGTGTTGTTCGTCATCGCTCTTTTTGCGCACCGCTTGCTTTACGACATGCGCCCATCCGCCGAGCAATTGACCGTGTTCTACATCGCCCTTTCCGTGGGCGGAGCGATTGGTGGGCTGTTCAACTCCATCCTTGCGCCGATTGCCTTCACACGTGAGTTGGAGGCGCCAATCACCATGATCCTGGCCGGAGGATTGTTTCTTGTCCGTGCGCCGGGATTTGCCCTTCGCCACGTCATCATGGGCATCGCGGCAAGTGCTTTCATCCTCGTCATCGCAGGCGCGACACGCGACGTCGCGGCCCTGAGCGCGGACATCCCGCGCGCAGGCGCCCTGTTCGTGCTGATATTCGCAGTGCTGTACCTGTTCCGGGCGCAAGCCATGCGTATCCCTGTGGTTCTTACCGTCGTTCTGCTGCCCGCATTTGCGGTGAAGAACAATCCAGTGTTCGAAGATCGCAGCTTTTTCGGCGTGCATTCGGTGTATTCAAGCGAGGGCTACCGCGTCTACAAGAACGGCACCACGGTGCATGGCTGGCAACGCGAATCCGAATATGGCACTCGGCCCACACCGCTGTCCTATTATCACCCCGAAGGACCGATGGCGCAGGTCATCACGTCGGACTTCGGCAAGCAATCCGACAGCATCGGCATTGTCGGTCTGGGAACAGGTGCACTGGCCTGCTACCGGCAGCCTTCGCAAAACTGGGACTTCTTCGAGATCGACGCAACCGTGGACCAGATCGCACGCGACCCTTCGCTGTTCACCTATCTGTCTGAATGCACGCCCGATTCCGAAACCCATCTGGGTGATGCCCGGATCGTTCTGAAGCAAAAACCATTTGCCTTCGACATCCTGGTTTTGGATGCGTACAGCTCGGACGCGATTCCGCTTCACCTGATCACACGCGAGGCGGTAGAGATGTATACCAGCCGCCTGGCCGATGATGGGGTTTTGGTGTTCCACATCACAAACCGGTTCTACGATTTGGTCCAGCCTTTGGCCCGAATTGCCGACAGCCTGAACCTGACCGCTGCGCATCAGCGGCTGGCCGTGGGTGAAGAGCAGGTTGAAACCGGAGCCGCCACCAGCAGCGTTGTGATTCTGAGCCCCGACAAATCCCGAATTGAGAGTTTTGTGCAGGATGGAAACTGGCAAGTTGTCGAAACCGACGGAGCGCTGCCATGGACCGATGACAAGGCAAACCTGCTTTCGGCGCTAAAGCTACTGAAGAACCGGGATCACTAAGCCCCCCGCTCCGCCCATGGCCCGTGCTACCAGGGCCATGGGCGGCAAAACGTCTGTGGCATCGGCGGCGCTTTGTCGGTAAAGGTCCGGCAACGAAGGACGATCAGATGCTGAAGACCCGGATCATTCCCTGCCTTGATGTTGCCGATGGCCGCGTGGTCAAAGGCGTGAATTTCGTCGGTCTGCGCGATGCAGGCGATCCCGTGGAATCGGCCAAGGCGTATGACGCCGCAGGCGCGGACGAAATCTGTTTTCTGGATATCCACGCAACCCACGAAAACCGCGGCACCATGTTCGATGTGGTACGGCGCACTGCCGAGCAGTGCTTTGTGCCTCTGACAGTCGGCGGCGGCGTTCGGACCAAGGATGATGTACGCGCCCTGTTGCTGGCAGGGGCAGACAAGGTCAGCTTCAACTCGGCAGCCGTTGCCAATCCCGATGTGATCGCAGAATCAGCAGATCAATTCGGCAGCCAGTGCATCGTCTGCGCCATCGACGCCAAGACGGTCAGCCCCGGAAAGTGGGAGATTTTCACACATGGCGGCCGCAAGCCAACGGGCATTGATGCGGTCGAGTTCGCAAAAACCGTTGTCGCCAAAGGCGCCGGGGAAATCCTGCTGACCTCGATGGACCGCGACGGCACCAAGGCTGGCTTCAACCTGCCCCTGACCCGCGCGATTTCCGATGCAGTGGACGTGCCCGTGATCGCAAGCGGCGGTGTCGGTAATCTGGACCATCTGGTCGAAGGCGTCACCCAAGGCGGCGCAAGTGCGGTGCTTGCAGCCTCGATCTTCCATTTCGGAGAATACACGATCCGCGAAGCCAAAGAGCATATGGCCGCCGCAGGCATTCCGATGAGGCTGACATGAGCATTCTGCACGACCTTGCTGCCACGATTGAGGCGCGTAAAGGGGCTGATCCCGATTCAAGCTGGACAGCCAAGCTGCTTGCAAAGGGTCCCGAGAAATGCGCCGAGAAGTTTGGTGAAGAAGCCATCGAAGCCATCATCGAAGCCACGAAGGGTGATCAGGCCAAGCTGACCGCCGAAGCCGCAGACGTGCTGTATCACCTGCTGGTCATGCTGACCGCCCGGGACGTGGCGCTGGAGGATGTTCTGGCCGAACTTGCGCGCCGTCAGGGCATCAGCGGCATTGACGAAAAAGCCGCCCGCTCCAAAGGGTAACGGCCGGGTTCCGCGCCGCCGCAACGGCCGCTATACTCGGGCGTCAGAATGACAGGCCGAGGGCGCGACATGATCCGAGTTTTAATGCTTGTGGCAACGCTTGCCATCGTTGCGGCATGTGCGGCGCCTCCCCCCTCGACCGGGGATGAGGTCCAACGCCTGACAGCCGAGATTCAGCGGCTTGGCCCGGATATCGATCCGGAAGAAGCCCGCCGGGCGGCGCACGTCGCCTATTCCTATACCGCGCAGCTGGTGGACGAATACCAGATCACCGACCCGCCGCTGATCCACAATGCGAAGGTCAACAAGGGATTGCGCCCACGTGGTCTGTGCTGGCATTGGGCCGAGGATATCGAGCGTCGTCTGAAACAGGAAAACTTCCAGACGCTGGAATTGCACCGCGCCATCGCCAACGCCGACAATCCGCTGAGGATCGACCACAGCACGGCCATTATCAGCCGCAAGGGTGAGTCGCTGTATGAGGGCGTCGTGCTGGACCCGTGGCGCTATGGCGGGGTGTTGTTCTGGTCACCTCTGGTCGAGGATACCCGATATGACTGGGTCCCTCGGGACGTGGTGCTGGAAAAACGACGACAGGAGCAGGTGGCCCGCCTGAAACCCTATCAGCCAGCAACGCCCTAAAGCTTGGACGAGATGATCCCGGTGGAAAACCCACCCATGCGCAGCTCGCCAAACAGGCGCTGATACTCGATCTTCGGACAGCGGTTCATCACGACGTCCACACCGCGGGCCTCGGCCTTGGCTGCCGCGTCGGGGTGTTCAACCCCGATCTGCATCCAGATCGTTCCGAGGGACGGGAACGCATCCAACGCTTCGTCCACAATGGGCGGCACGGATTCGGACCGCCGGAAGATGTCTACCATGTCCACGGGTTCGGAAATCTCCGAAAGGCTGCCACGCACAGTCTGGCCGAACAGGTCTTTCCCGGCATGGCCCGGATTGACCGGGATCACGTTGAACCCTTTCAACGACAGATAGCGCGCCACGTAATAGCTGGGCCGCACCGGGTTCATGGACACCCCGACAACGGCAACGGTCCTGGTGCGTTGCAGAATGGATTTCAGGTGCTGATCGGAATAGTCTGGCATGCCCTATCCTTAGCAGGGTTCCAAAAAGAAAAAAGCGCCCAAGAAGTCTTGGGCGCCAGTTGTTGGAACGAGGGACAGTGAAATGACCCGCGGCAGTTCCATTCCGCGGTCACTGTGACATTTAGGCATATATTTGGTGAAAAAAAGAGGGGCAGCGCATTTTTGTGATGACTCTTCACAATTAGCTGATTCCCGCTCATTCCTGATAGAGGATTGCCGGCCAGTTTTCTTCAGCCATCTCAATGTATTCTGCCTGATCCTGCTGCCAGATTTCTTCGATCTCGATCGAGTGTGTCAGGTACAGACGACCATCCACGACTTTCCAGGCCTTGGGATCCGAGCTCTTCAGAACGCCCATCGCCATCGCATATGAACAATACCCGCCGAATTGCGGCGCGAAAGCACGGGGGTTGCTTTCGAACACCTCGCGGTTTTCCTGCGAGGTGAAATGCCACCGCGCCCCTTTCCACATCACGGAATTCTCAGGCATGCCCATGATGGGCGTGGAACCGTCAAAATAGGACACGGCATCATACCCGGCCAACGCCACCCCTTCGGTGGTGTAGTAAACGGGCCTTTCCTGCGCATACGTGGCGGGCGCCAGAAAAAAAGCGCACAGCGCGCCAAGTGTGGAACGTCGGGTCAGCATTGCCATGTCAGAATCTGAAATCACTGGGGTATCAAGATGCAAGTTTTTGCTGCATGCGGAACCCCTGTTGACGTGGATGTGAACGATCTTCACCTAAATACGTTCAATCGAAAATATCTTCGATCACATCCCAGGCTTCATCGAACACGCGCGAGAACATGCTCTTTTTCTTCTTTTTTCGCTTCGTCTTCCGTGGAAGGGTGTGAGAAACCGCAGATCGCACCGTTTCGGCAGGCGCGGCCTTCCGCTTGGGCAGCATCTTCAGATCGTGCAAAGGTGCGCCACAATTGGAACAGCTCAGCTCGTGCCGTTCTTTGCCCCTCAGGACCAGCGCAGCCCGGGTCCCGCAATAGCAGCAGGTCGCAATTTTGGATGGACCGGGAATAGCGCTCTCCTTTTTTGTCAGGGCCGGGATGCATATAAGGCGATTGCCGCCGCATTTGAGACATTCAGCGATCCGAATCCCCCGGCTGCGTCAATTTTCACCAATTGATCCACGGTTTCCTTTGTTTTTTGGCGCAATCCCGGGCCTTCCGCCCCCAGAACAAGTGCAACAGGGCGGTCGCGACCGTCGCTCAGCGCGCCTTCGATCGTCACGTCTGCTTCACCGTCCAGCCCAAGGACCAGAAATCCCATATTCTGTAGTTCAACAATTGTGTCGGCAAGGTTGCGCATCCGCAGGTAAGGTTGACGCTCCAGCGCGCCGCTGGCGGTTTTTGCCAGTGCCCCGGTCTCGGGCGCGGAATGGTGGCGGGTGCCGATGACGGCGCTGGCACCCAGAACTTCGGCCGAGCGCAGAATCGCCCCGACATTGTGCGGGTCCGTAACGCGGTCCAGAAGGATGACGCGTGGATTTTCCCGACCAATGCAATTTTCGGCCAGACCGCCCCAATCCAGCGGCTTCACCTCCAGCGCGGCGCCCTGGTGCACCGAACCTGCATCGATGGGCGCCGTAAACTTGCGCGGATCAGCCATCTCGGGCTCGATACCAGAGAATTCAATCGCTTCTGCCAGTTTATCGCGCGCATTGCGCGTTACGATCAGGCGCAGTTTCTTTCGATTTGGGTTCATCAAAGCGTCGCGAACCGCATGCAGACCGAACAGCCAGACGGTTTCAGCGGCGGCGGATTTGCGCGCCTGTTCCTTTTCGACGACCCATTTGGGTTTTTTCATTTTACGGGCCTCCGGGCCGGGAATTCGGTTTCCTGCGTCAAAGCGAAATTTTCCTGTTGACGCTCCTTTGGTGCGCTAGTAATCACGCCTCCACGTCAGGTGCAACGCCTGACAGTGGGCGACAGGCCGCAAGGTGTGGCAGGGGACTGTAACTCCCTCGCGGAGACGCACGCCTGGTTCGATTCCAGGGTCGCCCACCACTTCCATAAATATCTGAAAAAATTGAGTAATTCCCCTTACCAGAGGAACGCTTTTTCAGGCTCGTGGTAAACTCCGGTACTCATTGGGTACTCACGTTGGTAACTACACCGATCAATCAGGTTTTCTTCTCACTGCCTTCGAATTCAATATTGAACTCGCCAGGGCAACCTCAGCTCAGTTGATTTCAAGCTGGGCTCGAGCATTCCTTTACATGAAAATCAAAAATAGGAGGTTGCACAACACTTTGAGTTGCGTTGGGCTCAACTCGTTCCTAACGTACTTTTCATTACCCTATCTTTACTACTTGAAGTAATATTTGAGTTGACATAAATGGCAACGCCAGACCAACTGTACTTAGCAAGAAAACTGTCCAAGGTAGACCCTGATGACATTCTGGGCGCAGACGCTCTTTTTTTTCGTTCGATTTATTTGCTCCCAAAAGTAGAGAAATGGATTGAAGATGAGTTATATGACTTGGAGAGCGATGGTGTCGCCGGTGGGAAAAGTAGCCCTGCAGAGCAACTCTATGACCTATTCCACGACTTCATCTCCGGTGCCGACCTCTCAAGTGTTTACTGGGTACCAAAGCGGCTTCGCCCGACAACGAAACTCGTTTGGGAGCTCAGGACACCAGATCTCAGAGTCTTCGGTTGGTTTTGGAGACAGGGGACATACATTGTGTCCGCAATAGAAACTGCCGAACGCTGCAAGAAATACGATCTTTACGGTGGTTTTCGCGACGAGTGCGCTAGGATTTACGGAACCTTAGGCTTAACAGAGCCCGCGGCAATCGATGGAGAAATCGAAGATGTCCTTTAAATTTAAGTTGTCCGGAAAAGACAGAGCATCTGCAAGGCTTATTGGCAATGTGCACCGCGCCTTGGCGGCCGAGATCGCGCGCGCAGGTAAAGAGAAAGGTATTTCTCAAAAAAATATCGCGGACGCATTGGACGTAAATAAATCAACAATTTCCAGACTCGTTTCTGGTGACAAGAACATTACGCTGAGGACGATTGCCGAAATCTGCTGGGCTTTAGATGTCGAACCGAGATTGATCTTAGACGAAGTAAAATCAGACAAGAAAAGCAATGTGGTTCATCTAAGGACCGGATTGACAAACGAAGCGGAATGCACTCCATCTCCAGTTTCAAAACCAAATCTGGACGTTCAGGTGCGCCTCGGCTCCGACCACCTCCGACAGGAGGCCGCGGTTTGAGTATCGAGGACGTTCAGTTCCTGGCGGTTTTTTGTGATGAAATCCGCCAAGAGAACAATGGGAAACTGCTTCTGATTGGAGGTTATCAAGACACTCTGTTTGTGAATTTTCCATCCAAAATTAACTTAGCCCTATGGGTGCGCTTTTCGAACTTACCGGATGGAGAGCATAGCCTTGAATTTGAGTTGAACGTAAACGGAGAAAAGGCAGCTGAAGGTGGCGCCGACTTCCACTCAGATGAACCCCTGAAATTTGGTGGTTTTACTTTGGGAAAGGTTCCATTGGAATTGGAAGAGCCGGGAGAAATCAGCTTCTTTATTGGGTTCAAAGATTATGAGAAAGTGCTCGCCGCAGAGCTAAAAACATTGGACACAAGTGAGCTGAATCTGTCATCTGGGCGGCAGTAACGAATACCAGAGCATTGAAAATAAACTATTTTAACAAAACTGTAACTCCCTCGCGGAGACGCACGCCTGGTTCGATTCCAGGGTCGCCCACCATTTTTCCCGTAGAATTCAAAGATGGCCAGAATGTTTTGCCCGCGCGTGCTTATGTGCACGTATTCGCACAATAACGGCTGCAAAGACTCGTAAAAGTTGCGTAACCGGGCATCGCCCGCTAGTCTGTTCATGTATTTGCGAGGGATTTGTTATGAGACTGTTTTTGGCGGCGCTTGCCGTGTGTGTCGCGGGCGCAGCGAATGCGCTGACTATCACATTTGATATCGACTTCCCGAACGATCAACACATAGGGGGTGGAGTTTTCCAATCTACCAGTCAAGGGTACAGCTTTGGATACGCGCCGGTCTACAACTTTGGGAACTTCATTAACTTTCACGATGACAGTGGCGTTCTCTCCACCACAATCAAGCCGGTCAATGGTGGCAAGTTCACGGTTCAAGCCGTTGATTTGGTTGGCTGGTCGCGAGCTTACACAACCGGATCTGGACCAGCCCCTGCTTACGGCACCGCTGCGTATAATCAATGGCTCACGGCAGGGCCTTCTACCTTCCCAACGCTGACCTTTTCCGGGCTTTTGAATGGCGCAGTTGTAGCCAGCCAGACTTTCGGTCCAACGATGTTGAGTACGGTGAACTTCACCAATGCCTTCACGGCCATTGATTCACTTCTGGTGACATTCAACAGACCGTCTCTAATTCGGCACTCCACTGTATTTACGCCAGACACAGCTTGGTGCAGCCAATGGTGCGGCGAGTTTCACGTAGACAATCTAGTCGTCGCACCGGTCCCCCTGCCGGCAAGCGGACTGCTTTTGATCGGGGCCGTTCTGGGCCTGTTCGGGTACCGCAGGCTTAAGACAACCTAGTTGCACCCAACACTAATAAAAGCGGCGCTGATTGTTAGTCAGCGCCGTTCTTGCCTCTTAACCAACTGTTTCGAAGTTTCTATTCCGCCGCCGGGCGCAGTTCCGAGACCTTGTTGAACCACGCCTCGATTGCATCCAAATCCGCCGCGAGGGCTTCTGCTGCGCCATCCGCGAAGGTCTGAAACTTCTCTTCGTTCAAACCGTTCACGCCGACCAGCACCGGGATTTCCATCGCCAGCGCTTCGCCGATTACGGGGCGGAACCCCCGTCCATCGGATTCATGCTTGCCGAATTTGTTGATGATCAGCAATTGGGGCGCGCCCTCCAGCGAGGCAGTCACATATCCCACCGCCTGTTCCAGCGCTGCCGGGTCCAGACGGCATCCGCGCGATTGGGTGCCCAGCGACTGCGAAATACGGATGGTTTCACCTTCGGGCAGCACGCGCAAGTCCATATCACATTTGCTGCTGTCGGCACATTCCGTGTTCGTTTGCACGACACCGGCCAGTTTTGCTCCGGACGCCAACAGGCGTTCCGCAACGGCGCTCAGCAGGCGATCTGTCGCGCCTCGATCGGTGGTGGTGACATAGGCCAGATGCATCTTGGACCTCTTGTAATTCGTTTGTGACGTTTCAAATAGCACGCAAGGCACCGCCCGGCCACTCCCTCGTTTACGGAAGCGGGGACAGGCCAATCACAGGAGCGTGCAGGTGAAGCAAAACCGCATAGACGGCAAGCGCAGCCAGCCACACCCCGGCACCCGGCCAGGGGCGCGGTGCGCGCAGTGAGAACCGCGCCGTGTTGCGGGACAAGCGGACCCATTCAAAGCCCATCTCTCGCGACTTGCGGCGGTCGACAAGGGCCATGCCCATGGCTGCAAAACCGGCAAACAGGCCGAACAGAATCACATGTGAGAGGCTGCCATTGGCAAGAAGATGTGCCACCGCCCACAGCATCAGCGCAGCAAGGATCGGGTGTCGGGTGGTGCGCAGGATACCGGGCTGTTCCGGGTCAAAGGGCCGACTGCCCAGCCCTCCGAACGAAAACGGGTTCTGAATGATCAGCCCCGCGACAGCCAGCCAGCAGACCAACGGCATGATCAGAACCGGCGCCCAGCGCAAAACCGCAAATGGCGGAATGACCTCGACATAAGGAGCGTTGGCAGCGGCGATGATCAACCACGCCAGGACGGTCAGCGACAGCACCGAATAGGCCGTGAAGTACCCCCGGCGTCCGAGCGTATCGATCAGCCATCCGCGTATGGCGGGCCGCACCGGAATCGCGTGGCTGAGAAGGAATGTGACGAGCGCTGCAAGGAATAGGACCCAACCGGTCATGGTGATCTCCGCGTTATTGGGATCGGTCTAGATCAGGACGGCACTGGTTTCCTTGTCCAAAATCAAGTTCGGCGCAGGGGCGGTGCATCGCCCCTGCCCTGTTTACAATCCAAGCGCCGCGCGGCGTTCTTCGGCAAACCCCTGCACGATGCGGTCGGCAATCAGCGCCAGAATCGCCATCGCGGCCCCGGCGGAAATGCCAAGCCCCACATCTGCCTGACCCAGCGCCAGATAGATCGACTGTCCCAGACCCGTGGTGCCGATCAATGCGGCGATCACCAGCATCGCAAAGGCATAGAGGATGGTCTGGTTCAACCCCAGCAGGATCGTGGGCGCCGCATAGGGCGCGCGCACGTCGCGCATGATCTGCCACTCGGTCGCACCGCTCGAGATCGCGGCCTCCATCATCTCGTCCGGCGTGTTGACCAGCCCATGCCGCGTGTAGCGGATCATGGGCACGATCGCATAGGCACAGATTGCCAGAAAGGCCGAGAACTCGCCGATCTGGAATACCATGAGGACCGGAATCAGGAACACGAACAGAGGGATTGTCTGCAACATGTCACAGATCGGGCGGACCACTTTCCACACCGGTTCCCAGACCGCACTGGCAAGACCGATCAGCCCGCCGACCACGGCACAGGAAAACACCGCCGCACCGCTGAGGTAGAGCGATAGCAGCGCCCTTTCCCACAGGCCTGAAACGAGGATGGTGCACAGCAGCCCCACGCAGAGCGCCGCCAGACGCCAGCCACCTGCGACCCAGCCCAGCGCGGCAGCGCCGGTCAGGACAAAGGGCCACGGCAGGTTGGCGATGCCGGTTTCCAGCACTCCAATCAGGATCAGGACGATCAGGCCACCCGTCAACCGCTCACGCCACGCCATCAGCAGCGCGATCCCGGCACCTGCGGCAAACAGGCCCCAGCTCATGCCCGCCGTCCACTGGAAGCCCCAGGTGAAGGGCAGAACCGCCTGATCCAGACCGATCCGCAAAGGCAGCAGCACATAGAACAGTGAGCTGTTCTTGAGCGCATCCAACCAAGGGCCATTGGCCTGAGTGAACGCGGTCAAGCCGCTGTCCACGGCCTCGGCCATCGGATCCAGCAAGGTCAGTTCGGATGGGTTCGGCAACCACGCCCAGAAGGCGGCGGTGAAGACCACGGCAAAACCCAGCATCGCCCAGACAACCCGGCTGTCATAGCGTTTGCGCTCGGTCGCCAAAGTTCCGCTCATCCGGTCAATGACGACGGCAAACACCACGATCACCAGCCCCGCCATCAGCGATTCACCGAACTGCGCCTTGCGCATGGTCAGCAAAACCTCCCAGCCGATGTCGTTGAACCCGCCGATGACGGCGGCAATGATGACCATGGACAAGGCCGCCATCAGACACTGGTTCACACCGACCATGATCTGCGTCGTGGCGGCGGGAATTTCGACCTGAAACAATTGCTGGAACCTGGTGCCACCAGACATGATGGCGGCTTCTTTGATCTCGGGCTCTACCCGCTCCAGCCCCAACATCACATTGCGCGCCATGGGCGGCGCGGCATAGATGGCCGAGGCAATCAGACCGACAACAGGGCCAAAGCCAAAAAGCAGCAACAGTGGTGTCAGATAGGCAAAGGTCGGCACCGTCTGCATGACATCCAGAACCGCCTGCACGAAGGATTTCACCCGCGGCACCTCGTTGGCGAGGATGCCGATACCACCACCCAAAATCAACGCCACCGGAACGGATACCGCGACCAAGGCCAGCGTGTTCATGCTTTCAGCCCAATAGCCCGACGCCAGAACAAAGCTGAGGCCCAGAAAGCCCAGCGCCGCCATGGGCAAACCGCCCAAGTACCAGCCCAGCGCGGTCACGATCCCGATCAGAATGGGCCATGGTGTGTTGCCAAGCACGAAATTCGCCCAGTTCATTGGGTGGGTCATCATATCCGAGAACAACCGCATCGCCGGTTTGATCAGGTTCAGAAACCAGTCGAGAAACGCGCCAACCCATTGGGTTGCAGGCAATTCCCACGCGGCGGGCCACTTGACCAGCCACGGGGCGACACCTTCGAGCGCAAGGCAAACTGCACCGACGACAACCGTTATCAGGGCGGCCTTCGCACCTGCCGTCAACTGCGCACCACGCCGTGTCGGGAGGTCGGTTATAGCGGTCATGTCTCGTCCACCTGAAGGGCTGCGGCCAGATCGGACGGGTGCACCGTGCCGACGACATTGCCATCGGCATCCCGCACCGGCACGGGTTCATAAAGCTCCATGCAATGGGCAAGGGCTGCGTCCAGTGTCATCGACGTGGTCAGGCCGGGGTCGTCCGGGCCGCACTCTGCCTCGTTTCGCATGACCGAGGCGACCTTGGCGTGCTGCCCCTTGGCGACATCTTTCGAGAATTCGCGCACATAGTCATCGACGGGCCGCAGGACGATATCCGTGGGCGTGCCGATCTGCACGATCTTGCCGTCCCGCATGATGGCGATGCGGTCAGCCAGCTTCAGCGCTTCCTGAATATCGTGCGTAATGAAGACGATCGACTTCTTCAGGGTCGCTTGAATGCGCAGGAATTCATCCTGCAACTGGCGGCGGATCAATGGGTCGAGGGCCGAGAACGGCTCGTCCAGAAACCAGATATCGGGATTTACGGCGAGGCTGCGGGCAATGCCCACCCGCTGCCGCTGTCCGCCGGAAAGCTGTCGCGGGAAGCTGTCTTCGCGCCCTTCCAGACCGACCAGCGAGATCACTTCCTGCGCGCGGTCCAGCCGTTCCTTTTTACCCACGCCCTGCACGCGCAGCGGATAAGCGACGTTTTCAGCGACAGTCATGTGGGGGAACAGGCCGAAATGCTGGAACACCATGCCCAGTTTTTTTCGGCGCAGCTCGGTCAGGGCCTTTTTCGAGGCGCCTATGACATTCTCGCCATCCACCCGAATTTCACCGCCGGTGCCGGGCAACAGTTGCGAGATACAGCGGATCAGCGTGGATTTACCCGAGCCCGACAGGCCCATGATGACGAACAATTCGCCTTCCCTGACCTCGAAATTGGCATCTTGAACCGCCGGGATAAACCCGCTTTCCCGCAGGTCTGCGGCGGCCTTGTCAGCGTCATTCCCTGACCGAGACAGCGCGTCGGTCAGGGCTTTGTCAGCGCCCGGGCCAAAGACCTGCCAGAGTTTCCGGCAGGCAATGGCTGGCATAGTCGTGTCAGTCACCTAAGTGGCTCACTTGGTCGCCGCGTCGACAACAGGACGCCATTTGTCTTCGTTCTCGGCCATCCATGCGGCGACAACTTCTTCGACCTGGCCGCCGTCAACATCGATCGCGCCCATCATCGGCTGCTGGTCTTCGACCGCCAGTTGATAGTTGGACAGGATTTCATAGGCGGCTGGCCATTTCTCTTCCAGGCCGTTCCAGCCGGCTTTGAAGATGCGCGATGGCGAAAAGTCGCAATCGTTTACCGCGTTCGGGTTCGGACCCCAGGCGGGATCGTTAAAGCACGCCTCTTCACCTGCGGGCAGCTCAACGAACTGCACGTCATAGGCAGACATCGCCCAGTGCGGCTGCCAGAATGTGATCAGCAGCGGCGATTTGCGTTCGGTCGAGGCGCGCAATTCCGCGATCAGCGCCCCTTCGGACCCTGCTGGTACGGCTTTGAACGGCAATTCCAAACCGGTCATGCGATCCGCGCCCGGAGTACCCCAATCGGCCGGATAGTCAACCAGACGGCCACCGGGCAGAGTTTCCGCCGTGGCGAAGACCTGTGCGCAGTCTTTCAGCGCTTCCCACGCAGGCAAGCCGGGGCACAGATCAGCGACATGCGCCGGGTATGCGATACCTTCCTTGGCATCCAGGCCAAGATCGCCGATTTCGACAACCGTGCCTTCCTCGATCTTCTTGGCATATTCATCCGAAACATTGGACGACCAGATTTCAAGCGTCGCGTCGATGTCTCCATCGGCCAGCGCCTGGAACTGGTTCATCATGCCAGCGGTCACATATTCCACGTTATAACCGGCGGCCTTGAGCATCTCACCCGCCACATGCGTGGTCACGTGCTGACCGGTCCATTCGTTGATCGCCAGTTTGATCGGCTCGTCCACGGCCCCCATATCCGCCGCATGCGCCGCACCGGCAACGGTCAGGGCCATTAGGCTTACACTCAGTTTTTTCATGGATTTTCTCCCTGTCTTATTTGTTTTGCCCACCCCGGCAGGGGTTTCCCGCCGGTATCTTTGTCTGATGACAATACCATGCCGCAACATGCACAAATTTGGTCGGAAAAGGAAAGTGATCACTTTGTAACAGCACAGCTTTCTTGCCGCTGATGCGTTGATTTTCCCCCGCAGGCGCCGCAAGGGCCCCTACCCGACCCGCCATTATCCCCTGCCCCGGGGCACGGAATGTTGACTGACGAGTCAATCACAAACCGTTTTAAGACCGTTTGTCGAGGATTTCTTTGACAGTTCAGTGTTTTTTCTTGTTCGGGCTGAATTTCGATTCCGGTCGGGTGGCTTTCGAACACCGAAAATTCCCATTGCAAAAGGAAGGCAAAACAAATCACTCTTGATATGACAGCTTCAAGGTTGGGTTCATGCGTTCATTTGACGAGATCTTTGATATTGCCGCCTCTCGCCACGGCGGGGCCGAAGCCTTTGAAGCACAGCTGAACAAGCCCAAAAGCCACGAAGAACTGGCGGCGATGCCCGATGACCGGTGGCTATCGATCATCACGAAATGCGTCTTCCAGGCCGGTTTCAACTGGAAGGTCATCGAAAACAAATGGGATGGATTCGAGGCCGCCTTTGACGATTTCGATGTGGGTCGGTGTGCGTTCATGGATGATGAAAAGTTTGATTCCCTGCTGCAAGACACACGCATTGTCCGCAATGGAACCAAGATCGCAGCAGTCCGGGACAACGCGGCGTTCCTTTTGGAACTGCGCGACGAAGGCGGCGCGGGCCAGGTTCTGGGGGGCTGGCCCTCTGATGACTATGTCAACCTTCTTGCCATGCTGGCCAAACGCGGGTCCCGTCTTGGCGGGGCTTCGGCGCAGTATGCGATGCGTTTTGCGGGGCGCGACAGTTTCATTCTGTCTCGGGACGTGACCGCCCGTCTGATCGCCGAGGGCGTGATCGACAAGCCCGCCACGTCGAAAAAAGCCATGGAGGCGGTGCAACGGGCCTTCAATTCCTGGATGGATCAATCCGGGCGGTCTTTGACGGAAATCAGCCGGGTTCTGGCCATGAGCCTGTGAAAACCGTTTGCGGATCGCAAGCAGCGGACTAGGATTCACCTCATGGTTCTACGCGTATTCCTGTGTGCTCTTTTGTTGCTGTCCTCTTGCGGCCGTCAGTTGACAAAGCAAGAGCGCGAATTTGCGGATGCCATTCAGGGCGAGACCCTGAATCTTGACAGCGTGCGATTGGTCCAAGGCGCGCCGGTCACCAACGTGACGTATTTCCGCGAAGAGCGCCCACGTTTGGCCTGTCGCGAGCGCATCCTTCCTCCGGTAGAACCCGGGCCGGTGACGGGAAGGCCCGCGGCCGTGGCCCTGTTCAACAAGGTCTACTTTGCGCGCGACTGGTATCTGGAAGACTACATGTCCGATTTTCCGGATCAGATGAACCTGGTGGCCGCAATGCTGCTGGCCCATGAACTGACGCATGTCTGGCAGTGGCAGAATCGCCGGACCACCGGTTACCACCCGTTGCGAGCAGCGGCGGAACATGGTGGGCGCAGCGACCCGTATCTTTTTGACCTCGAAACCTCGCCGGACTTCCTGTCCTACGGGTTTGAACAGCAGGGCGCCATAGTCGAGGAGTACGTTTGCTGCCGTGCGCTGGACCCTCAGGCCACCCGGACCAAACGGCTGCACAGGATGCTGAGCGCGCATTTTGATCTGTCCCCGCTTCCGAAAAAAGGGCGTGAGCGCGCAATCCTGCTTCCCTGGAGCGAGGCCGAGATCGACGGGATTTGCAGCGGAACCTAATTTTGCTGAAGGGTCTCCAGAAAG
>NZ_JBXWSM010000081.1:0-17805 GCF_059613405.1 Ruegeria sp. BHSA118 | reverse complement strand
GTGAAAACGGCCGAGGGCCGCTTTGCCGTCTCGGTCGAGCAACTGCTGAATCAGATGGGTCAGGATGGCTGGGAATACCAGCGGGCCGAGCTGCTGCCCAGCGAAGAACGCTCGGGGCTGACCGGATCGACCACGAACTGGCGCAATGTGCTGGTGTTCCGCCGCGTGGTGGAAGAGGAAGTCGATGCGTCGGTGATCGGAGACGTACCCGAGTTTGACGACACCCCGCTGGCCCAGCCGATCCCCGGCCCCGGTGTGGTGACCGCGCCGAAACCAATTTCGGAAGAAGCGCATGAGCCGCCTTTGTCTTTGAAAAGCCGGGACCAGGTTGACCAGGACACGGACACCGCCGACAACATGAAAGACGCCTGAGACGGATATGGGTTTGACGTGCAGTCACACCTGAAACACGGTGTGGACTGGAGATCGAGCAGCTGGCCCGCGGGCGGGTTTGGCGCTGCGAGTGCGATATGTGCTTATCAACCCAGCGAAATCTGTGGCATGTTAGCCGGATATTCTGGAGGGACATCGAAATGGCTATTCGGCAGACACAAGGGCGGACACGCCTGTATGACAGCATTCTCGACACGGTTGGTGACACGCCCTGCATTCGGGTCAATCGGATCGCGCCGGAGCATGTGACCGTTTATGTGAAATTCGAGGCCTTCAACCCGGCAGGCTCGGTCAAGGACAGGCTGGCGCTGAACATCATCGAGGCCGCGGAACGTGACGGGCGGTTGAAACCCGGACAAACCGTTGTCGAAGCGACATCCGGCAACACCGGGATCGGGCTGGCCATGGTGTGCGCGGCCAAGGGATACCCTCTGGTCGTGACGATGGCCGAGAGCTTCTCGGTCGAGCGGCGCAAGCTGATGCGCTTTCTGGGGGCCAAGGTTGTTCTGACCCCGAAGGCGCAAAAAGGGTTCGGCATGTATACCAAGGCCAAGGAACTGGCCGAGGAAAACGGATGGTTCCTTGCCAGCCAGTTCGAGACCGCAGCCAATGCCGATATTCACGAAAACACGACAGCGCGGGAAATTCTTGCCGATTTCGAAGGGCAACGGCTGGATTATTGGGTGACCGGCTACGGGACTGGCGGCACCGTTTCGGGTGTTTCGCGTGTATTGCGGAAGGAGAGACCCGACACCAGGATTATCCTGACCGAACCGGCAAATGCCGCAATAGTATCATCAGGTTACGTCAACACGCGCAACGCTGACCATCAGCCGACCGAAAGCCACCCCGATTTCGAGCCCCACCCGATTCAGGGCTGGACACCGGATTTCATCCCGTGGGTCCTTCAGGAAGCCATCGACAATTCATACTATGACGAGTTGATCCCCATTCCCGGACCCGAAGGGATCGCGTGGTCGCGCCGGCTTGCCTCGGAAGAGGGGATCTTCACCGGGATTTCGGGCGGATCGACCTTTGCGGTGGCCATGAAGCTGGCCGAATCCGCTCCGGCAGGCTCTGTCATGCTGGTCATGTTGCCGGACACCGGCGAGCGATACTTGTCGACCCCCCTGTTCGAGGGAATCGAAGAGGTCATGACACAAGAGGAATACGCCGTCTCGGCATCAACACCGTCCGCGCAGATGGAGGCGGGCTGACACGCACAGGTCTTCAGACACCGATATCCAGGGCCAGCGCGTGGATGCGGGGCACGATGTCGCCCAGCGCCTTGTGTACCGCACGGTGGCGGGCGACGCGGGATTTGCCTTCGAATGCGCTGGCGCGGATACGGACGTTGAAGTGGCTTTCACCACCTTCCCTGTGGCCTGCATGGCCGCGATGGCTTTCGCTGTCGTCGATCACGTCCAGCTCGCGCGGATCAAAGGCGGCTTGCAGGCGGGTTCGGATTTCGTCGGTCACGCTCATTTTTTTGCTCAGCGGCAAAAATATTGCCGCACCCCTCTTCTACTTTCGGCTGCTTAGATTAAACTGCTGCCTCCGAGTCGAAAAGACGCGTTCTTGAGGATTAGAGCATGGCGAAATCAGACCCCTTCGGATTCGATATGTCCGTTTCCAGCGCCAAAAAGAAGAATCCGCGGGGACGCCGGGGCATGTCGGGTGCGTCCGAAACCTCGGTCCGGATCTGTGATCACGAGGGATGTGACGAGCCGGGAAAATTCCGCGCACCAAAAGCACCGGATGTCCTGGATGATTTTTTCTGGTTCTGCCAGCAACACGTGCGGGAATATAACCAGAAGTGGAATTTCTTTGACGGCACCACCGAGGCCGAGCTGAACGCGCAGCGATCGAAAGACAAGGTTTGGGAGCGCGAGACCAAGCCGATGGGCGACCCCGAAGCACGTGCATGGGCCCGTTTGGGAATCGAGGATCCGCATCAGGTTCTTGGCGCCAACAGCACGCAGAACAAAGGCCGCACCTCGGGTGGTGGTGGACGCCGCCTGCCGCCGACCGAACGCCGTGCGATCGAGATTCTCGAGGCCAAGGACAGCTGGACCAAGGCCGAGGTTCGCAAAGCGTACAAGAAGCTGATCAAAGTGCTGCATCCGGACATGAACGGCGGAGACCGTTCACAGGAAGAGCAGTTGCAGGAAGTTGTCTGGGCCTGGGATCAGATCAAGGACAGCCGGAACTTTAAGTAAGGGGCACGGCTTTGCCTGCTTTACGTTCGCGGCGCGCCCTGCCTGAATGGTTGGGTGCCGCGGATGACACAAGCTGAAACAACTGCGCAAATTCCGTATGGAAACCTGTTTCAATCCCCGCGAAAGTGGTGGAAGATTTGGGACGGAGATTTCCAGGGGTCGGTTTCGTTGCGCACATCCATTTGCCTGTTGCTCGTCTCGGTTAGCGGGCTCATCGTCGCCAGTTTCATTCCGACTGACGCGGATTGGCTGTTCCTTTTGGCGCTGATTTGCGTGATTGCCAGCGCAATCCTGTTCATACGGGCCTGGTTCAGGTGGCGCCGGGCCAATACATGGATCATCGTGGACGGCTCGAACGTCATGCACTGGCGAGATGGCACCCCGGATCTGGTTACGTTGAAGAAGGTCCTTGAGACTTTGAAGCGCGCAGGGTTCAAACCGGGCGTCATGTTCGATGCGAATGTCGGGTACAAAGTCGAAGGCCACTATATGGACGACCGGAAGCTGAGCCGCGCCTTGGGCCTGCGATCCAAGCAGGTCATGGTCGCCCCCAAAGGAACGCCCGCCGACCCGCTGATCTTGCAGGCGGCGCGGGACAGCCAGGCGCGCATCGTCACAAATGACCGGTTTCGGGATTGGGCAGACGAGTTTCCGGATGTGTTGAACGCGGATCGCCTGGTGAAAGGCGGTTTTCAAAAGGGCGAGCTTTGGTTCTCACTCTGAGATAGGATCGGTCCACCTGTTCGGAAAACATGCTTGATACGCCTGTCCGGTGTACCGATAGGGCCAGTTTGCAAGAAAAACATGCGCACCTTTGGACGTGTTCCGCTTTCCCTTGCCCTTGCCGGCAATATGTTGCACCACACACGGGTTCATACCCGGTGAACGGGCCAAAGGATAAGGACTAGGCGCATGGCTGACGGATCGATCGATATCAACGCAAAACCTACCGAGGATATCTCGGTCCGTGACGTGTTCGGCATTGACAGCGACATGGCGGTCAAGGGTTTCGCCGAAGCCACAGACCGGGTGCCAGCCATCGACCCGACCTACAAGTTCGATCCGGAAACCACGCTGGCGATTCTGGCGGGCTTTTCCCATAACCGCCGCGTCATGATTCAGGGCTATCACGGAACCGGCAAATCGACCCATATCGAACAGGTCGCCGCCCGTCTGAACTGGCCCGCCGTCCGGGTGAACCTGGACAGCCATATCAGCCGGATCGACCTGATCGGCAAGGATGCGATCAAACTGCGCGACGGCAAGCAGGTGACCGAGTTCCACGAAGGCATCCTGCCCTGGGCGCTGCGCAACCCCGTGGCTATCGTGTTCGACGAATACGATGCGGGCCGCGCCGACGTGATGTTCGTCATCCAGCGCGTGCTGGAGCATGACGGCAAACTGACCCTGCTGGACCAGAACGAGATCATCACCCCGAACCCCAATTTCCGTCTGTTTGCCACTGCCAACACGGTCGGTCTGGGCGATACCACGGGTCTGTATCACGGCACACAACAGATCAACCAGGCGCAGATGGACCGCTGGTCGCTGGTGTCGACCCTGAACTATCTGAGCCATGACGCCGAGACGATGATCGTGCTGTCGAAGGCGCCGCATTACAACACCGCCGAGGGGCGCAAGACCGTCAGCCAGATGGTCACCGTGGCCGACCTGACCCGGACCGCCTTCATGAATGGCGATCTGTCGACCGTCATGAGCCCGCGGACCGTGATCAACTGGGCGCAAAACGCCGAGATTTTCCGCAACGTGGGCTATGCCTTCCGCCTGTCGTTCCTGAACAAATGCGACGAGCTGGAGCGTCAGACCGTGGCCGAATTCTATCAGCGCTGCTTCGACGAGGAATTGCCGGAAAGCGCTGCGAGTGCGACCCTGGGATAAGCACCCGAATTGCGCCCGTTCCGGGCGCAATGCCTCCGGCGGGGATATTTTTGGCCAGATGAAGTCGGATCCGTTACAGTTTTCCGCGCCGGGCAGGTCATTTTGATGAGGGCTTAAGGACATGGCACAGAAGAACGACAACCCCGCCGATCCGTTCAAGAAGGCCTTGGCCGAGGCCACCAAGGTCATGGCCGATGATCCCGAGTTGTCGGTAACCTATACGGTCGACCCTTCTGGCATGTCGGGCGAATCGATGCGGTTGCCGCAGGTTTCACGCCGGATGACGCGAGAGGAAGTGTTGTTGGCGCGGGGTACTGCGGATGCTTTGGCGTTGCAGCGCAAGTATCATGACGATGCAACCCATGCGCGCTATGCGCCGCCCGGGGATATGGCGCGCGATCTCTATGAAGCGATGGAAACCGCGCGGTGCGAGGCGATGGGCGCGCGCGATATGCCCGGTACGGCCAGCAACATCGACGTCAAGATCGGACATGAAGCGATCCGGCGCGGCTATGACCAGTGCAAGCAGCCTGCCGATGCACCTTTGTCGGTGGCGGCGGGGTATCTGATCCGACATCTGGCCACCGGACGCGATCTGCCCCCTGCCGCTGAGAACATCATGAACCTGTGGCGCGGGTTCATCGAAGAGCAGGCTGGCGGGACACTGGAAAATCTGGACGAGATCCTCTCGGATCAGGCTGAATTCGCCAAATTCGCACGGCAGGTGATCAAGGATCTGGGCTATGGCGACCAGTTGGGGGATGACCCCGATGAGCTGGACGACGAGCAGGAAGATCAGGCCGAAGACGACGCCGAGGAACAGCCCGATCCGGACAGCACCGGTCAGGATGATCAGGACGAGCAGGACGCGGATGCAACCCCTGAGCAAACTCAGGAAGAGCAGCAGGATCAGTCTCAGGCCCAGGTCTCAATGGACGAAATGGCCGAGGACGAGATGGGGGACGAGGCTGAAATGCCGGATGGCGAGGCGCCTCTGGAGCCGCCTGCCCCGCCGCCCGCATCCGAAGCGGACCCGGATTACAAGGTCTATCTGGACACCCATGACGAAGAGATCGCCGCCGAGGATCTGGCCGAACCGGCCGAGCTGGAACGTCTGCGGGCCTATCTGGATCAGCAGCTTGAGCCCTTGAAAGGCGCGGTGAGCCGTTTGGCCAACAAGCTGCAACGCCGCTTGCAGGCGCAGCAGAACCGCAGTTGGGAGTTCGACCGCGAGGAAGGCATTCTGGACGCGGGCCGATTGGCACGTGTGGTCGCGAACCCCACCACTCCGCTGAGTTTCAAGGTCGAAAAAGACACCGAGTTCCGCGACACGGTGGTCACGCTGCTGCTGGACAATTCGGGGTCGATGCGGGGGCGTCCGATCTCGATCGCGGCCATCTGTGCCGATGTTCTGGCCCGGACGCTGGAGCGGTGCAATGTAAAGGTCGAAATTCTGGGCTTTACCACGCGGGCGTGGAAAGGCGGTCAGGCGCGCGAGGCGTGGCTGAACGATGGCCGCCCGCAACAGCCCGGCCGTCTGAACGATTTGCGCCACATCATCTACAAGGGCGCGGACGCCCCTTGGCGTCGTGCGCGGCCCAATCTGGGCCTGATGATGAAAGAGGGCCTGCTGAAAGAAAACATCGATGGCGAGGCGTTGGAATGGGCGCATCGTCGAATGTTGGCGCGGCGCGAACAACGCAAGATCCTGATGGTGATCTCGGACGGCGCGCCGGTCGATGATTCGACGCTGAGCGTGAACCCGGCCAACTATCTGGAAAAACACCTGCGCGACGTGATCGCGATGGTCGAAAAGCGCAAGATGGTCGAACTTTTGGCCATCGGCATCGGACATGACGTGACCCGGTATTACGACCGGGCGGTGACGATTACCGATGTAGAGCAACTGGCCGGTGCGATGACCGAGCAACTGGCAGCTCTGTTTGACAGTGACCCGCGGGCGCGGGCGCGGGTCATGGGGATGAGAAAGGTTGGCTGAGGCTGGTCTTCGGCCCAGCAGGCGTATTCCCCCGAGGGCAACGCGTTTTTTGTTGCTGATCATTGGCCTGTTCAGGCGGGGTGTTCCCGTCTGGACATTTTAAGAAATGCGCCTCAGGGTCACGCACAAATGCTGTGAATGAGGCCGCCCATGTTCCAATCCTTCGAAGTGACCGCCCGCCCGGAACAGGGGCCACCGCGGCTGGCCGCCTTGCGCGAACAGATGGTGCAAGAGGGGCTGGACGGGTTTCTGATCCCGCGGGCGGATGCACATCAGGGAGAATATGTCGCGGCGCGCGATGAACGTCTGGCCTGGCTGACCGGGTTCACGGGCTCGGCCGGATTTTGCGCCGCCCTGCGTGACGTAGCCGGAGTTTTCATCGACGGGCGGTATCGCACCCAGGTCAAGGCACAAGTTGCCGAAGATTTCACCCCGGTCCCCTGGCCCGAGGTAAGCCTGAGCGCCTGGCTGAAACAGCAGTTGCCCAACGGCGGCAAGGTCGGTTTTGATCCGTGGCTGCATGCGGCGGGGCAGATTTCCAGCACTTTGAATGATCTGGATGGATCGGGCATCGAACTGGTGAGATGCAAAAACCTTGTGGACCGGATCTGGGCCGATCAACCCGCACCGCCGATGAACCCGGTCAAGGCGCATCCGATCGAATTTGCCGGGGAAGGTGCGGACAGCAAGATTGCCCGTCTGGCCGACGACCTTCGGCGGGCCGGGCACAAGGCAGCGGTGATCACCCTGCCGGATTCGATCATGTGGCTGTTGAATATCCGTGGGTCGGATATCGCCTATAACCCGGTGACCCACGGCTTTGCCATTCTTCATGCAGGTGGTCAGGTCGATCTGTTCATGGTGGCAGAAAAACTGGCCGGGGTACGGGATCATCTGGGTTCTCAGGTGACTTTACACGCTGTGGGCGATTTTCTGGATGCGGTTGCGGCTCTGGCCGGTCCGGTGCAGGTGGATGCCGCTTCGGTGCCTCAGATCGTGGCGGATGCGCTGGGTGATGCGATGACAGACGGCGGCGATCCCTGCGCCCTGCCCAAAGCCTGCAAGAATGCGTCTGAAATCGCGGGCAGCGCCGAGGCGCATTTGCGCGATGCGGTGGCGGTCATCGAGACATTGTGCTGGCTGGACGAACAGGCCCCGGGCAGCGTGACCGAAACACAGGTTGTTACCCGGCTGGAAGAAAACCGACGTAAGGACAATGCGCTTCAGGACATTTCGTTCGATACCATTGCAGGCACGGGTCCGAACGGCGCGATCATGCATTACCGCGTGACGGACGAGACCGACAGCCGGTTGGAAAACGGCCATATTCTGGTGCTGGACAGTGGCGGGCAGTATCTGGACGGCACCACCGACATCACCCGAACCATCGCCATCGGTGACGTCGGAGCCGAGGAAAAAGCCTGCTTTACCCGGGTGCTGAAGGGCATGATTGCCATGTCGATGCTGCGCTGGCCTGCGGGCCTTGCCGGGCGGGATATCGAATGTGTGGCCCGCGTGCCGTTATGGTCCGCGAGACAGGATTTCAACCATGGCGTCGGACATGGGGTCGGCGCTTATCTGAGCGTGCATGAAGGACCGCAACGGCTGTCCAAAGTCAGCCATGTACCGCTGCAACCCGGCATGATCCTGTCGAATGAGCCGGGATATTACCGGGAAGGCGCCTTTGGCATCCGCATCGAAAACCTTGTGGTGGTGGAAGACGCTCCTCTGCTGCCCGGTGGCGATGCCGAACGCGCGATGCTGAACTGGCGCACGCTGACCTATGTACCGATTGACCGCAGACTGATCATGGTCGATATGTTGACGACCGACGAACGCGACTGGCTGAATGCCTATCATCGCGACGTCGCGGAAAAAATCCGCCCAAGGCTGGGACATGACGCACAACTGTGGTTGGATGCCGCAACTGCTCCGGTCTGACACGGGTCTGTTACATTGAACAGGCAGAGGGGTGGCCCTGATACGACGACGGAAGGAAGAGGAATGGCTGAGATCACGATCCGGAAAGCGCCGGGCAAATGGACTGTCCGCTCGGGCGGTGCGATTCTGGGCGAAACGAACAACGCGCTGGAACTGCTAGAAGGCGAAAAGGATCCGGTGATCTATTTCCCGCGCAACGATATTGCGATGGCATTTCTGGATCGGACCGACAAGGTGACCCACTGCCCCGGAAAGGGCGAGGCGACGCATTTTTCCATCGTCAACAAGTCATCCGTGACCGACAACGCGGTCTGGAGCTATGAGGATCCGATTCAGGCGGTGGCCGAGATCAAGGACCATCTGGCATTCTACCCGGTTGAATCGGTGAAAGTGGAGCAGATTTAACGCCAGCCCCCGCGCCCACCTCACGCAGCTGTGGCATGCACGTGAACGGCATTTGCGGCACACTTTCTCCGGGGTAACACCGGAGGCTTCCATGTCGATGTCACGTCGCGGTTTTGCTGGGATGATCGGGGCTGGTGCACTTGCGCCCGGCGTGCTGTGGGCGCAGCAGGATCCGGTTCTGGACGCGTTGCGCAGCACGCTGAGCGGGCGTCGGACCGCGTTTGAGGCGCAGATGGCGTATCTGAAGGACCGTGGCCAGCCGGATGTTGTGGCCGGGTTGCTGACCGCGATGCGCTATGCCGACAGGCGACGGGATGAGATTGTCGATGTGATGGAGGCCCTGACCGGGCAGCGCCATGGCAATGACTGGTTCGAGTGGATGCTGTGGCAGGAACGAAACCCGCAGATTGTCCCTCATCCGTCGCTGATCCCGTTCAAGCGCGAGGTTCTTCTGGGCATCGACCCGAATTTCGACCTGTTCCTGCGGCCCGAATATCTGCAACGCGACAAGATGAAGATCCGCCTGGAAGAGATCGCCTGGGGCGGTGTGCACAAGAATGGCATTCCGTCCCTGGATAATCCCACCCTGATCTCTGCTTCGAATGCGGGGTATCTGAAGGGCGATGATCTGGTGTTCGGCGTGGCCATCAACGGGGATGAGCGCGCCTATCCCCTGCGGATCATGGGCTGGCACGAGATGTTCAACGAGGTGATCGGCGGTGTGCCCGTGGCGCTGGCCTATTGCACGCTCTGCGGGTCGGGCATCCTGTTTGAAACCCAGGTGGCGGGGCGGCGAAAACCGTTCATTTTCGGGTCGTCAGGTTTCCTCTATCGCTCGAACAAGCTGATGTTTGACCGAGAAACGCATTCGCTGTGGAACCAGTATACCGGCAAGCCTGTTGTGGGGCCTTTGGTGAACAGTGGCATCACGTTGAAACAGCGCCCGGTGGTGATCACGACATGGGACAGCTGGAGGACCTCGCATCCCAAAACCCGTGTTCTGTCGCTGAACACCGGGCATCGGCGCAATTACGGATCAGGGGTGGTTTATCGCGACTATTTCGCCTCGAGCGAATTGATGTTCCCGGCGGTTGTGGATCAATCCCGGCATCGGCAGAAGGATTACATCTTTGCCGTGCGCCAGTTTGGTGCTGCCCGCGCCTGGCCTCTGGATGCGTTCAAGGGCGAACCGGTGATCAACGATGCAATCGGTCGGACACCTCTGGTTCTGATTGGCGATCCCAAAGAGCGCAGCGTGCGGGCCTATGAGCGAAAAACTCATGTGTTCCGGGCGACGCAAGGCGGGTTGCAGGATAGCGCGGGGAACGGTTGGACCGTCACGGAAGAAGCTTTGATCGGGCCGGATGGGACACGTTTGCCACGAGTCGCCGGGCATGTTTCCTATTGGTTTGCGTGGGACAATTATCTGGGCGACGCAGCCAGCGTGTATGGTGAGTGAAACTCAGGAATGCTCTTCGGCAGCAGTGGCCGCAAGCGCCCTGTTATATGCCTTGAGCGCATCGACGTGATAGAGCGCGCCAACCGGTGTTTCAGAGCCGTCTTTTTCCAGAATGACAACCGGAATGCAGGGGATGTCGTCACGGTCAAAATAGGGCATGGCGGCTTCCAGCGTGGCACTGGCCTGAATGCACAGGCCCTGGTCGATCAGTCGCTGCGCCTCTTCCTTCGTGATCGACCGCGGATCCCCAAGCGGGCGCATCACGGCTCCGGCGCGAAGCATTGCCAGCAGATAAGCCTGCGGCCCCGCGGCCAGGTGGACATCGCGGCGTTCCAGCTGGGTCAGGAAGAACGACCGGTCCACAAGGCGCGACGCCAATGCGGTGGATATGGATACAGTCACCATCACGGCAAGGCCGATCTGCCAGTCTCCGGTCAGTTCAAAGACGATCAGAGTGGTCGAGATCGGGGCACCCAGAACGGCAGCAGCCACCGCGCCCATTCCGGCAAAGGCATAAAGCGTATGCGTGCCCGACACATCCGGCAGCAGCCCAGTGGCGATCAGTCCGAACGCCAGCCCGGTCAGCGCGCCGATCATCAGGGACGGTGAAAACACCCCACCCCCCATGCGCCCGCCCATGGTGATCGCCACGGCGATTGTCTTGGTCACCGCAAAAAGGATCGCGGTCGTCAGAACCAGATCACCGGTCAGGGCGCGGATCGTGGTCTGGTACCCGACACCGATGATATGCGGGAACCAGATCGCCATCAGCCCCAGCATCGCGCCGGACACGGCCGGGCGCAGCCAGCCCGGAATGGACAGGCGGTTCTGGATATGGCTGCCGATATCTTCAGCAAAGAAGATCGATCGCATCAGCAGCAGCGCGACAAAGCCGCAGATCAGGCCGAGGATCAGGAAGGCGGGAAGTTCGACATAAAATTGCAGCGATCCGGGCGTTTCCAGCGTGAACTCGGTAACGTCGCCATATTCCAACCGGTTGATCACCGTTCCGGCGACCGAGGCGATGACGATCGGGGCAAAGGCATGCACGGCGAAGTGGCGCAGCACGACCTCGAGCGCGAACAGGGCCCCGGCGATGGGGGCGTTGAAGCTGGCTGATACGGCGGCGGCGACAGCACAGCCCAGCAAGTCGCGGCCCGTGATCCCGTCGGCATGGATGCGGTTGCTGACCCAGGTGGAAATCACCCCGGCCATATGCACCACGGGGCCTTCGCGGCCCGTTGACCCACCCGAACTGAGCGTGATCAGCGAGGCAAAGAACGAGGCAATTCCGGCCTTGACCTCGACCCGCCCGTCGGTGATGGCGGATCCTTCGATCACATCAGCGACAGACCTGACGCGCCCGTCACTGGTGAACCGGTTCAGGATCACGCCCACGACCAGCCCACCGATGATCGGGATGATCAGGATCATGAACCACGGCAGTTTCTCGGCATGGCTGTGCAGCAGCAGAACGTCGTCGGTGTCGTAGAGATAGGCCTGCAACGCGCGGATGGCCTTGCGGAACCCAAGCGCCATGAATCCGGCAGCGATCCCGATGGCCAGCGCAATGAACCAGAACTGGATCTGGCTTGGCCCCCGGCGCAGCATCACCCGCCACGCATCCTTGATCGCGGCCAGAGCCTGATTGAACTGGTTGCGCAGAACGGTGCGGGTCGATTGGGTCATTGGCCCTCGGGGATCATCACTTAACCCTTAGTAAGCCACGGAGCGCCCATATAAAAGTGAGATAGCGACAGTGTGAGCACCTATTCACGCCATCGCCGCGTCAGGCCTGCAACAAAGCCCGGGCGGCGGCACGGGCTTCTTCGGTGATGGTATCACCTGCCACCATGCGCGCGATCTCGTCCACCCGATCCGGTTCGGCCAGAGGAATGACGGTGGACAGGGTTTGTCCGTTGGTGACCTGTTTCTGCACCCGCCAGTGATGCGCCGCCCGCGCGGCGACCTGAGGGGAATGGGTGACAACCAGAACCTGCCCGCCCTGCGCCAATGACGCCAACCTGCGTCCGACGGCATCAGCGGTTGCCCCACCGACACCGCGATCAATCTCGTCAAAGATCATCGTCCGGGCACTGTCATCCCCCGACAGGCAGACCTTGAGGGCCAGCAGGAAGCGGCTGAGCTCACCCCCTGAGGCGATCTTGTTCAGCGGCCCCGCCGGCGCACCGGGGTTGGTGGCCACGGTGAAGGCCACCGCGTCGGTGCCTTCCGGGCCGGGTTCAGCCGGGGTGATCTCGGTCTGGAACACGGCACGTTCCATCTTGAGCGGGGCCAGTTCCGCCATGACGGCCGCGTCCAGCCGCCCGGCGGCGGACTTGCGCGCGGCGCTGAGGTCGGCTGCGGCGGCGTCATAGGCCTGTTGCGCCGCGTCCACGGCGGCACGCCTGTCTGCCAGGTCGGCATCCCCTGCCTCCAGCCGGTTCAACCGGTCACGCAGAGTGTCGGCAAACGTTCCCAGATCATCCGGAGCCACGTCATGCTTGCGGGCCTGCGCACGGATGGCAAACAGGCGTTCCTCGGCCTGTTCCAGTTCTGCCGGATTGAAGTCCAGCGCCTGAAGGCAGGCATTCACGCCATCCTGCGCTTCGCCCAACTCGATCATCGCGCGCCCGAGCGCTGCAATCGGTTCTTCCAACCGGCCGCCCGCATTATCCGAAACACCTTCCAGCCAGCGCATGGCGTCGGACATGGCCCCTTCCGCCCCATCCCCGGACAACAGGGCAAAGGCACGCGCAACATCGTCACGGATACGCTCGGCCCCTTGCATCATGCGGCGGCGGGCATCCAGCTCGGCATCCTCACCGGGCTGCGGGTCAAGCTGGTCAAGCTCGGCGACCGCGTGACGCAGGAATTCTTCCTCGCTGCGGACCGCAGCCAGAGCGGCCTCGGTCTCCGCCAGCGCCTTGCGGGTACGGGACATCGCGGCCCAGGCGGTTCGCACGTTTGTCAGCTGCTCCGTGACCTGTGCGAATTCGTCCAGCATCGCCCGATGACCACGTGGGTTCAGCAAACCGCGGTCATCATGCTGTCCGTGCAGTTCGATCAGGGTCTCGGACAGCGCCCGCAGAACTTCGCCCGAGCAGCGGCGGTCATTGACCCAGGCGGTCTTGCGCCCCTCGGCCGTGTTGACGCGGCGCAGGATCAATTCCCGGCCACCGGGCAGACCGGCTTCGGCCAGAATCGCATGTGCAGGATGATCGGCAGAGAGTTCGAATTCGGCGACGACCTCACCCTGCGCGGCCCCCTGCCGCACCAGTTCCGCGCGCCCGCGCCAGCCCAACACGAAGCCAAGCGAATCCAGCAGAATCGATTTGCCCGCACCGGTCTCGCCGGTCAAGGCGTTCAAGCCCGGCTGAAAGCTCAGTTCCAGCCGGTCGATGATCAGCATATCGCGGATATCAAGGGCGCGCAGCATGTGGTCTTCAGCGTCCCGGACCAAAGGCCATCGCGATTACAACCATTCACCTTTGATGGTCTGACGATAAATCGTGCTGAGCCAGTTGTTACCGCGGCTCTTGAGATCAAGCCCGCGAGAGGTCAGCAGTTTGTACGCATCGTCATACCATTCCGAGGACTGGTAGTTGTAGCCAAGAATGGCACCTGCGGTCTGCGCCTCGTCCAGCAGGCCAAGCGACAGATAGGCCTCGACCAGACGATACAGCGCTTCGGCGGTGTGGGATGTGGTCTGAAAGTCCTCGACCACAACTCGGAACCGGTTGATCGCCGCAACATAGTGATCCTGACGCAGGTAGTAGCGCCCGATCTCCATTTCCTTGCCCGCCAGATGGTCGAAGGCCAGATCGAACTTCAGAACCGCCGATGTGGCGTATTCGCTGTCGGGATAGACCTCGATAACGGTCCGCAGCGATTGCAGCGCCTGGAAGGTCAGGCCCTGGTCGCGCCCGACTTCGTCAATCTGGTCGTAGTAGCTGAGCGCCAGCAGATACTGTGCATAGGCGGCATCTTCATCCGTCGGATAGAAGTCAATATAACGCTGCGCCGCCGCGCGGCTTTCTTCGTAATTCTGGTCCGAATGGAACGAAAACGCCTGCATGATCAGCGCGCGCTTGGCCCAGTCCGAATACGGATACAAACGTTCGACTTCCGAGAAATACCACGCCGCGTCATCCGAGCGATTCTGCGACAGTTCGTATTCACCTCGGGTGTAGATCTGTTCCGGCGTGAACCCTTCCAGATTCTGTTCACGGTCCGCGCCCTTGCGACCAAAAAGGCCGCCGGCGTTGCCGCATGCCGTCAAAACTGCTGCCAGAAGAATCGCACCCGCGAGTCTGACTGCCGCTTTGCTGCCAACCATACCGCCCATCCTTGTCGTCTTGCTTAATGGGGTTTGCCCCGATTTGAGCCATGGTCTAGCACAGAAAATTCCGGTGCAAAACGCCTTATGCGACTTCCGGCGCAAATGTCGTCAGAGTTGATCTGATCAGGCCACTTCGGGAATTTCGTTGACGACAAGCCCCTGCCCCGGCAGGCGCGCGGCCTGTTCCGGTGTGCACAGTACCGGACGCACGGCGCCCGGCGTTTCGAACAGGTTGCGCAGTAAAGTGTTGGTCAGCGAATGACCCGACTTGTTTCCGGTGAAGTGACCCAAAATCGGCCCACCAGCCAGATAGAGATCACCCAGGGCATCCAGCATCTTGTGGCGCACTGCCTCGTCAACCCGGCGGAAACCGCCCGGTGTCAGAACTTCGACGCCCTGAACGACCACGGCGTTTTCAAGCGTGCCGCCCAAAGCCAACCCGTTTTCGCGCATCGCCTCGACATCCGTGCGCCGGCAGAACGTGCGACAATCGCTGAGTTCGCGCGCGAAGGAACCGTTGCGCATGTCCAGCGTTTTGCTTTGGCTGCCGATGGCACCGTCTTCGAAATCGATATGGAAGTCGATGATCAGCCCGTCAGCGGGCGCAATGCTGGCGCTGGCCCCTTCGCGGGATGCGGTGACGGTTTTCAGAACTTCATAGGCCAATACCGGGCTGGCCTGACGGCGCACACCCCTGGCCATGATACCACGCACGAAATCAATCGAGGAGCCGTCCATGATCGGAACTTCGGGACCGTCGATCTCGACAAGTGCGTTATGCACGCCACACCCGGCCAGAGCAGCCATGATATGTTCGACGGTGGAAACCGAAACGCCGGCATCATTCACCAGACGTGTACACAGCGGGGTCCGTTCAACCGCATAGTAGATCGCCGGGATCATCGCGTCGCCCAGTTGAATATCCGTCCGCTTGAACCAGATGCCATGACCCGCTGCCGCCGGTTTCAGGACCATGGTCGCCGGCTTGCCGCTGTGCAGCCCGATGCCTGTAAACGTGACCGGAGATTTGAGCGTATGTTGCAAAATAGGCCTCGGTGAGTAGTGTCCAGCCTGCTTGGGCCGTGTTGGACACTGAGTTAAGGAAGCCCGCGTCAAGGCTCAACTCACTCTTTGCAACCGATTGAAACATGGATGTAACAGATCGGCAAAACCCTGCTCACATACTTGCAAGCCACTGTTAAAAAACAATTAAGGGCCGCCAAATGGCAGCCCTTTGAGTGGATTTTGTTACCGCGATCAGTTGGCTTGACGGCGCAGAAAGGCCGGAATTTCGATACGGTCCTGATCCGGATCGGCCTCTTCCTGAATCGGCGCGGTAGCCTCGGACTGTCGCAAAACGGGTTGCTGCCGCGGCGGTTGAGCCGGTGTGTCAGAGGCGTGGCCGGTCATCCGGTCGATCAGGCGATTGAAGCCAAACCGCGAGCGCTCTTCGGGTTCCGGCTGCGAGACTGCTTCGGGTTGGCGGAGCGCCGCCGGTCGCTGCGACGTCGACGGGACCTTCTGCACAGCGGCCTGCAAACGCTGCAATGCTTCGGGAGACGGGGTGCCGGCAGCATGCCCGCGCGGTGCCACGAATGCCTCGGGCGCGGGCTCAACATGCTCGGGCTGCGGTTCGAATTCGGCCACACGCGGTTGATAAGCGGGTGGCGGCAGGCCGTCATCGTCACGCTCGACGCGCGGCTGGAATTGTGGCTGCGCCGGCTCTTCCGCGGCTTCGAACAGCGAAGGTTCGCGGTTTTCTTCCGGCTGCGGGGCAGGCTCTGCTGTGTCGGCAGCTACGTGCGCTTCTTCCTGAATATGCTCTTCAGCCGAAACCGTGCGGGTCAGCGGTTCGGACATCGAACGGCGTGCCACAGGGACTTCAGTCGTTTTTTCGCTGGCGTCGATGCCGGTCGCAACAACCGACACGCGCATTCCGCCTTCCATGGCGGTATCCAGTGTCGAGCCGACGATGATATTGGCCTCGGGGTCCACTTCCTCGCGGATACGGTTGGCGGCTTCGTCCAGCTCGAACAGGGTCAGGTCGTGCGAACCGGTGATGTTGATCAGAACGCCCTTGGCGCCCTTGAGGCTGATTTCGTCCAGCAGCGGGTTTGCAATGGCCTTTTCCGCCGCCTGGATGGCGCGGTCTTCGCCTGTTGCCTCGCCGGTGCCCATCATTGCTTTGCCCATCTCGTCCATTACGGCGCGAACGTCCGCAAAGTCGAGGTTGATCAGGCCGGGGCGCACCATCAGGTCGGTCACGCCTTTGACGCCCTGATACAGAACGTCGTCAGCCATCGAGAACGCCTCGGTAAAGGTGGTCTTTTCATTGGCCAGACGGAACAGGTTCTGGTTCGGGATGATGATCAGCGTATCGACAACCTGTTGCAGCGCCTCGACGCCATCTTCAGCCTGACGCATCCGCTTGGCACCTTCGAACTGGAAGGGCTTTGTGACGACACCGACGGTCAAAACACCCAGTTCGCGGGCGGCCTGCGCGATGATCGGAGCAGCCCCCGTTCCGGTACCGCCGCCCATACCGGCGGTGATAAAGCACATATGCGCGCCGGCAAGGTGGTCCACAATCTGTTCGATGCTTTCCTCGGCGGCGGCCGCGCCTACGGTCGGGCGAGCCCCTGCCCCCAGACCTTCGGTAACTTTCACGCCCAGTTGCACCCGCGCCGAAGACTGGCTTTGTTGCAGTGCCTGTGCGTCGGTGTTGGCGACCACGAAATCAACGCCGTCCAACTGTTTTTCAATCATGTTGTTGACGGCGTTCCCGCCCGCACCGCCAACGCCAAATACTGTAATCCGAGGCTTCAGTTCGTCGTGCCCGGGCATCGAAAGATTCAATGTCATGCTCTGTCCGCCTGTATTTATGTCCCGCCAAAGCGGTGTTTTTCTTACCTATCCTTGTTCGATTCTAGCGGCCTGATGCCAAAAGGTCACGTCAAAAATCGCGTTTTCCCACAAAATATGGAGGAAATAAGGCAGAAACCGGCGGCATTTCGCAGGTCACGCCAGATATAGCGGAAACAACGGCGACCATCACTAGACAACCGACATGAACGCGAGGACACATTGTCATCACGCTCTGATCGACCGTCATCTACACTGCGGAAAACTGCTCAGGTCCTGCCGCGAG
>NZ_JBXWSM010000080.1:0-17833 GCF_059613405.1 Ruegeria sp. BHSA118 | reverse complement strand
GAACTTCGTCAATATCGTCCTCAAGGCCCTGTTCAGCCACCGACGTGCGGATCTGTTCTGCGATCTTCTTTTCGAAATTCGAAAGAACGCTGACCGAGTACCACCGTTTCGCCATGAACCTGTCGTCCTTGTTTGTCTTCGGGGCATCAAGCGTACCGGACACACCCGTCATTAAAATCTTGTCACGTCATCCGGAATAAAAAGCGGCGCGCAGCCCGAATCGCCACACGCCCATTCCGAATAGTACCGCGTCACCTACTCTGACATTGCCCGCAGCGCAAGGGGGCAGAGACGTTTCAGCGTGCCGATCCCGTCTAGCTGAAAGCACCCAGGATCAGTTGAAGACCACCCCGGATACCCAAATCGACCAAAGCAAAAAATACAGCCGTCAGCGCCGCCATGATGAAGACCATTACCGTGGTCAACAGCACCTCGCGCCGGGTCGGCCAGACGACCTTGGAGACTTCGGCACGGACTTGCTGAATGAACTGGATCGGATTGGTGGTGGCCATTTGGCGTGTTCTCTCTGCTAGCGGATGGGCCGGACATAGCCGGGCATTGCGGCAATTTCAAGGGCAGTTGGTTCAACTCTGCCTCTAAGGGGCATTCGTTCAGGGTTTGGGTTTGTCATCCCATTCGTCGCTCAGGATCCGGCGTGCGTCACCTTCGGGGTCTTCGTACTGGTTCGTACGAACGGTATATACAAAGGCGACCAGACCAACGCCCCCCAGAAACAGGGAAATCGGGATCAGATAAGCAAGCACTTCCATTCAGGTTACCTCAGCCGAAGGGCGTTCAGGGACACGGTAATGGACGAGGTCGACATCGCCAAGGCCGCGATCAGCGGAGTCGCCAGTCCGATCACGGCCAAAGGAACGGCGATCACGTTGTAAACGGTTGCGATCCGGAAGTTTTCGCGAATGCGCCTGGTGGCTTTGACGGCCGTGTCACACGCATCCGCAATGGGTGAAAGATCATTGCCCAACAGAACGATATCCGACGCGACCCGTGCCGCATCCAGCGCAGAGGCCGGAGAGATCGACACATGCGCCGCCGCCAAAGCAGCCGTATCGTTCAGCCCGTCGCCAACCATCAGAACTTTGTGGCCTTCATCGCTGAGATCCTGAATGCGTCTTGCCTTGTCCTGCGGTAAAGCCTCGGCGATCCAATCCGCAATTCCCAGTTTTTCCGCCAAGGCGCGCACCGCCCCCTGCGAATCCCCTGAAATCAGAAGCACATGCTTGCCCGAAGCACGCAGGGCATCCACCGCCTCAGCAGCGCCCGGGCGCAACGCGTCCGAGAATCGGAAGGCCACGGGTGCGTCCTCGCCGATTGCCAGCCAGGCCGAAGTATCGGAGCCCTGATCCGCGCCGACCCAGGCCGCCCGACCCAGACGAACACGTTGTCCACGAAATTCGCCCTCGGTGCCATAGCCGGGAATCTCGGCTATTCCCCGCACATTTGCTGGTTTGATGCCTGCCGCACGCGCCGCTTTTGCCAATGACACGGACAAGGGATGCGCAGAAGCCTCGGCCAGCGCCAGCGCAACCTCGACCTTGGCGCGGGCATGGTCTGCCAGATTGACCAGTTCCGGTGCGCCGGATGTCAGCGTGCCCGTCTTGTCGAATACAACCGTGTCGGCTTCGGACAGCCGCTCTAGTGCCGTGGCATGCTTGATCAGCATTCCCTTGCGGAACAACCGGCCCGACGCGGCCGTGGTTACCGCTGGCACGGCCAGACCCAACGCACAGGGGCAGGTAATAATAAGAACAGCCGCCGCGATGTTCAGTGCCGTGCGCAAGTCACCGGAATAGATGTACCACCCAACAAAGCTGAGCGCCGACAGAATGTGAACACCCGGCGCATAAAGCTTGGCGGCCTTGTCGGCCAACGAGGTATAGCGCGACCGACCAGACTCGGCGATGGCGACCAGATCAGCCATGCGATGGAGCGACGTGTCTTCCCCGACCGCCGTTGCCCGGATTGTCAACGGACCCGTCAGGTTGACTTCGCCAGCGCTCACAGCCTGCCCGGTTTCGGCAAAGACTGGCACCGTCTCACCCGTCAGAAGGGATCGATCCAGTTCGGACTGACCCGACACGATCCGGCCGTCCACGGGCATGCGCCCACCCGGTCGCACAAGGATCAGATCCCCGACGCGCAACTCGGCAACGGGAACTTCATCTTCAACCCCATCGGCGACACGAATGGCGCGGGGAACTTCCAACGCGGTCAATTCCTCGGCCGCAGATCGCGCCGCGGCACGGGTGCGGTAATCCAGATACCGTCCGGCCAGCAGAAAGAAAGTCAATGTCAGGGCTGCGTCGAAATAGGCATGCTCGCCGCTCAACGCGGTTTCCCACAACGACGTGACCAGCGCCAAAAGGATCGCCAGCACAATCGGCACATCCATATTCAGCCGTCGCACGCGCAGGGCGCTCCAGGCATTGGCAAAGAACGGCTGGGCCGAGAACGCAATGGCCGGCAGCGCGATGGCCGCTGAAATCCAGTGGAACATGTCCCGCGTTGCATCCGTCGCACCGGACCAGACCGACACCGACAGCAACATCACGTTCATGGATGCAAACCCGGCCACGGCCAACCGCATCAGAAGATCACGCCCCGCCTTGTCCGTCTGCGTTGCGGACAAAGCCCCCGGATCAAGCTCATGTGCTTCGAAACCTGCCTGTTCAAGCACCGGGATCAGATCGCTAGCACGCGTTTCCGGCGTAGCTTTGATCATCGCGCGTTTGAGCGTCAGGTTCACCCGGGCGCCTTCGACGCCGGGATGCGCGTTCAGTTCACGCTCGACCGTCGCGATACAGGCCGAGCAATGAATGCCCGGCAGCGACAAGGCGATCTGCACATCCTCCGGTGTGGGCCGGGCCGGCTCTGCCGGGGCCGCAAGGCAGCCCGGGCAGGCTGCTGTACCGGATGAAAGCTGAGCCGTCATGCTTACCCCTTCACGTAAAGCGGGACGCGCTGCGAGAATTCGGCACCGTTTCCGTCACGCGCCACCAATCGGATGTTCCAGTTGCCCTTGCCCAGTGTAGCAGGCGTGGCATAAGCGGTGCCGTCGAATGTAAAATCCGGCACGAAGTCGTCGCGCACATGTGTTGCCCGGCCGACCACGGCCTGCAATTCGCTCACCTCAACCGGCGCACCGCTTTCGTCGGTGATGTGCAGGATCAGAAGGCCGCCTTTGGTTTCAGCCCGAACAGTCCAGCCCAGCGCCTGCTGCTCTTTCAGACGCTCGTTGAACTCCTGACTGGCGACGTAGGAGTTCTTGACCTCCAGCCCGGGAAAGGTTTTCACCGCACTGTATGCCAGCACGAGGTTCACCGCGATGATCACGCCGAAGGCGCCGACAAACACGGCAAGGGCGTGCTTTCCGGTGAATTTCCGTTCGGCCATGATCAGTTCCCTCGTCCGTTGAACGTGGTGTCCTTGTAGGCGCGTTCGCCGCTGCTGAGGTCTTCGACCCAGATCCGCACTGGTGTCGCCCCTGCTGCGGCCGGTCCGCTATCGCGGGAAGCCACGATATATACACGGGTCAATTGTGCCGTATCCGCCGTGACATTCACAGTATCGATATTGGTTCCCTCGATTTCCAGTCGCATCGCCGGATCGCCCGCCAAGGACAGTTTGAACAGACGGTCCTCACCGTGCTTGTTGCGCAGACGAACGTCATAGGTGTTGCGGATTGTACCGTCCGACAGGGTGACGAAAGTGGGGTTGCGAACCGGTGCAACAGTCAGATCGATGTCAGAACGGATGAAGAGCGCAAACAGCAGCCCGAACCCGACCAGCGCCCACAATGCGGTGTACAAAATCGTACGCGGCCTCAGAATGTGCTTCCAGACATTCTTGGCGGGCTCGCCGGATCGCTCATGGGCTTCATCGCTTAGCGCCATGTAGTCGATCAGTCCTCGTGGCTTGCCGATCTTGGCCATCATGTCATCACAAGCGTCGATACAGAGGGCACAGGTGATGCATTCCAGCTGCTGGCCATCCCGAATGTCGATTCCGACAGGGCAGACATTCACGCAGGCCATACAGTCGATGCAATCCCCCAATTCAGAATCGGCCGTCCGCTTGCCTTTGCCGCGCGGTTCGCCCCGCCATTCGCGATAGCCGACAACCAGCGTGTCCTCATCCATCATCGCCGCCTGAATGCGCGGCCATGGGCAGGCATAGATACAGATCTGCTCGCGGGCAAACCCACCGAAGAAGAAGGTTGTACCCGTCAGGATCAACATCGTCGTATAGGCAATGGGATGCGCGTTGCCCGTCACAAGATCACGGGCCAGCGTAGGTGCATCCGCGAAATAGAACACCCAGGCACCACCTGTCGCCAAACCGATCAGAAACCAGACCGTCCATTTGGTGATCCGCAAGCGAACCTTTCTGAAATCAAGCTTTTCCTGACGGTGCAGGCGCAGGCGGGCGTTTCTGTCACCCTCGATCCACCGCTCGACCAGAATGAACAGATCCGTCCAGACGGTTTGCGGGCATGCATACCCGCACCACACGCGACCCAGAGCTGACGTAAACAGGAACAGACCCAATCCTGCCATGATCAGCAGGCCAGCGACAAAGTAGAATTCGTGCGGCCAGATCTCGATCCAGAAGAAATAGAACCGCCGGTTCGCCATGTCCAAAAGCACCGCCTGGTCCGGCAGGCTGGGGCCGCGATCCCATCTGATCCAGGGCGTCACATAGTAGATGCCCAGCGTCACGATGAGGATAATCCATTTCAGGTTTCGAAACGGCCCCGAAACACGTCTTGGAAAAATCGGCTCACGCGCGGCGTAAAGGCTGGGGGCGGGATCGGAATCGCTCACTGGCTGGCTCCACAAATGGGTCTTCTGAAGACGTCTTGTTCCAGATCATGCCCAGGCGAACTTTGACATGGGTCAAAAAGCGCATCGAGCAAACATCTTTTGAAGATCAGCCCATCTTGCCGGCGCTGGAAATGAAGTATTTTACCCGATTTTCATCCGATTTTGGCGGAGAATCTGCTTGTGGCGCGAGACCAGCTGCATATGGCATATGCAGTTTTCCAAGGACCGACCAATTGTCGCAGCCCCGGGTCAGACCTGCCCAAACACGGGTGACCAGCCATCTTTGCAAAGATCGGAATGGCAAAACAACAGGAATTCAGTGTAAAAAAAGCACCGGCTGTTCAGGAAACGCGCGAACAGATGGAACAGCCGGTGCTACAGCCTTCGGGCGGCCAGCCGCCCGAAGGTGCTCTCTAGGTCTTACTGGCCACCACCCAACTGGTGGACATAGGCGGATACCGCACGGATTTGCGCCTCGGTCAGGCGGGTATCCCAGTTCGGCATGACGCCAAAGCGGCTGTAGGTCACTGTTTCGGTCAGAGCCTCTTCGCTGCCGCCATAAAGCCAGATCGCGTCGGTCAGGTTCGGCGCCCCCTGGAAGATGTCTCCTGTGCCATCTTCGCCATGGCAGGCCGCGCAGTTGTCTTCAAAGACAACCTTGCCCGCCTGTGCCGCCGCGTCATCGGTCTGAGCGTTGCTCAACGACATGACATACTGAACCACCTGCGTGATTTCGTCATGCTCCAGGATTTCACCGAAGGCAGGCATCTCGGAATAGCGCGCATCGTCGCTTTCTTCGTTCCGGATACCATAGCTGACGGTGTAGACGATATCTTCCATCGTACCACCCCACAGCCAGGCGTCATCCAGCAGGTTCGGGAAACCCGGCGCGCCCTGCGCACCGGAACCGTGGCACTGCGCACACCATGTACGGAACACGGCACCCCCGGAATTCACGGCATATTGGTGTAGTTCGGCGTCCTTTGCGATGTCTTCCAACGGTGTTTCCACCAGTTTGGCGTTCCAGGGTGCATTTGCCTCTTCGAATGCGACCATCTCCTGCTGAACCAAAGCCCGTGAAGACCATCCCATGACGCCGGCGGTTGCCGACTGTACCAGGGGCCATGCCGGATACATGATCGTGTAGATCACGCCCCAGAAGATGGTGGCGTAGAAGGTCCACAGCCACCAGCGCGGCATCGGGTTGTCGAACTCTTCGATCCCGTCCCAGCTGTGCCCGGTTGTGTTCGGATCACCCGGCTGTTTTTCAGGTGTCTTGCTCATTGCCGCGCCTCCTTGGATGTGGCGGGTTTGTCTTGATGCCGGAAGGGGATGTTGGCGGTGTCCTTGTATTCCTTGCTGGCACCGGGGCGGAAAACCCAGATGACGATACCAACGAAGAAGGCGAACAACAGCAGCAGCATCCAGCTATCCGCGAACTGCCTGAGAATAGTGTATTCTTCCATCACGATCCTCCTTTAGCGGCTTGCGTCCGGGGTGAAGGTCGAGAAATCGACCAACGTGCCCAGCATCTGAAGATAGGCAACCAACGCATCTGCTTCGGTCAACTCGGGCTGGCCGTCGAAGTTGCGCACGTTGACCTTGTCGCCATAGCGCTCCAGCAGCCCGTCATAGTCGCTGTCCGGGTCAGCCTGAGCGAGGAAGTCGGCTTGGGCGTTTTCCAGCATCTCTTCGGAATAGGGCGTCCCGACCAGAGCATTGGCGGCCATCACATCACCGATGTACTTGCCGTCAATTTTGCGATGCTCAAGGAAGCCGTATTTCGGCATCACCGATTCCGGCACAACGGATTGCGGATCCCGCAGGTGGTCGACATGCCATTGATCAGAATAGCGGCCACCGACACGCGCCAGATCCGGTCCGGTACGTTTGGACCCCCACTGGAACGGGTGGTCATACATCGATTCCGCCGCCAGCGAGTAGTGGCCATAGCGTTCGACCTCATCCCGCATCGGGCGGATCATCTGGCTGTGACAGACATAGCAGCCTTCGCGGATGTAGATCTCACGCCCTGCCATTTCGAGAGGGGTGTAAGGGCGCATGCCCTCCACCTTCTCGATGGTGTTCTCAAGATAGAACAGCGGGGTGATCTGCACCAGGCCACCGATGGTCACGACCAGAAAGCTGAAGATCAGCAGGAGGGTCGCGTTGGTCTCGAGGATCTTATGTTTGTCGAGAATTGCCATTGCTCCGGCCCTCCCTCTATTCAGCCGGGACCGCGACGGTCAGGCTGGCCTCTTTGGCCGGCGCTTTCCGCACAGTCATCCACAGGTTGTAGCACATGATCACGGCACCAGCGACGAACATCACGCCACCCAGAGCACGCACCACATACATCGGGAACTTGGCAGCCACGGTGTCAGCGAACGAGTTCACCAGGAAGCCGTTGGCATCCACTTCACGCCACATCAGGCCTTCCATGATACCGGTGACCCACATCGACGCGGCATAAAGCACGATGCCGATCGTGGCGAGCCAGAAGTGCCAGCTGACCATTTGCAGCGAGTACAGGCGCTCACGCTTCCACAGGACAGGCACCAGGAAGTACAGCGCACCAAAGGTGATCATGCCGTTCCAGCCCAGCGCGCCCGAGTGCACGTGACCAATGGTCCAGTCGGTGTAGTGGCTCAGCGAGTTCACCGCGCGGATCGACATCATCGGGCCTTCGAAGGTGGACATGCCGTAGAAGCCGACCGAGATCACCATCATCCGGATCACCGGGTCAGTGCGCAGCTTGTCCCATGCGCCTGACAGGGTCATCAGACCGTTGATCATACCACCCCAGGACGGCATCCACAGGATCACCGAGAACACCATGCCCAGCGTCGAGGCCCAGTCAGGTAGCGCGGTATAATGCAGGTGGTGCGGGCCGGCCCAGATATACAGGAAGATCAGAGCCCAGAAGTGGATGATCGACAGCTTGTACGAGAATACAGGGCGTTCGGCTTGTTTCGGGATGAAATAGTACATCATGCCCAGGAAACCCGCGGTCAGGAAAAAGCCCACCGCGTTGTGGCCGTACCACCACTGGATCATGGCATCCTGCACGCCCGACCAGACGATGACCGATTTCGAACCCCAGATGCTGACAGGAACGGTCATGTTGTTGACCAGATGCAGCATGGCGACGGTGACGATAAAGGCCAGATAGAACCAGTTGGCCACATAGATGTGGGGTTCTTTCCGCTTGATGATCGTACCCAGGTAGACTGCCAGATAGGCGACCCAGACAATGGTCAGCCACAGATCGACATACCATTCAGGTTCGGCATATTCCTTGGACTGCGTTCCGCCCAGAACATAGCCCGTCGCCGCCAGCACGATGAACAGCTGATAGCCCCAGAAAACGAACCAAGCCAGATTGCCGCCCCAAAGCCGCGCCGCGCTGGTACGCTGAACGACGTAGAACGACGTTGCGATCAATGCGTTGCCGCCAAAGGCAAAAATCACTGCCGACGTGTGCAGCGGACGCAAACGACCAAAGTTCAGATACCCCTGCGCCCATTCGAAGTTCAGCACCGGAAAAGCCAGCTGAAATGCGATGAAGGTCCCGGCCAGAAACCCGACCACGCCCCAGAAGGCAGTTGCGATCACGCCATAGCGGATCACGTCATCCATGTATTCGCCCGAGCGGTCGACTAGAATATCTGGCTCGTCAGTGTTTCGAAGCGTCCAGATGAACAGGCCACCGGCGATAAGCATCACCAGCAGCGCATGTACCTGATACGCCAAATCGCGTGCATAATTGGTTCCGATCGCTGCAAACAGCGCGATCAGACCAAGCACGATCAGCTTGATGTAATTCGACATATTGCGTCCCTTTGCCATGCCCCGCGCGTTTTTGATTCTTGTACGCGCGAAACCCATTTGACTGGCTGCCGTTCTGAAGCACGGCGGCTGTTACTGCTTTGATCTGTATCAAGACAGTTCTGCGTTTTCTGTGACACGCATTGTAAAGGAAACAGGCCAACTGGTCACATGAGACCAAATGCCCGAATCATGAGGTCGCAATGACTTACAAATCTCTACTCACCGTCATGACCGAAACGCAGACAGCACCCGCCGCTCTGGCGCAGATGGTGGCCCTGGCAGAATCTCAGGATGCACATGCCGAAGCCCTGTGCCTGGGCGTCGATCGCAGTCAGACAGGTTATTACTATGCGGGTGCCAATGCGCTTATCGTTCAGGAAACACTGAGCCGGGCCAACGCCGAGGCCCAGGAGCTGCTGAACTTTGCCAATGTCTACCTTGGCAAGTCCGGCGTTCGCTGGTCCGCCGAGCATGGCGTCGCGCAGATTGCCGATATCGGACGCCATGTCGCGCATAGGGCGCGGTTTTCCGATCTGGTGGTCCTGCCGCACCCTTACGGCAAAGACCGCGGGGCCGAGGCCGAGCCCATCATCGAAGCAGCCATGTTCGAAGGGCATTGCCCGGTTCTGGTCGTACCGGACGACGTCGAGCCCCTGACGGTGCCGCGCAATATCATGATAGGTTGGAACGAAAGCGTAGAGGCCATGTGCGCCATTCGTCACGCCCTGCCCTTCCTGAAACAGGCCGAGCTGGTCCGAATCGTGGTCATCGATCCGCCCCGCCATGGGCCGGACCGGTCTGATCCCGGCGGAATGCTGTCACAGATGCTGTCCCGTCACGGGGTCAAATGTGAGATTGATGTGCTAAGCAAAAGCATGACGCGCGTGTCGGATATTCTCAACCGTCACGCATCCGATACAGAATCGGATCTGATCGTCATGGGCGCTTACGGTCATTCCCGTTTTCGCGAGGCCATTCTGGGCGGCGCAACCCGCAACATGCTGGAGCAATCTAGCGTACCCGTATTCCTGGCCCATTGATCCGCCCGTCAAAAGCCGCCCGACTTGGCGGCTTTTGTCATCCTCTGCGGATGAGACCTATCAGGAACAGCAGGATCACGGCGCCTGCCGTTGCGAAGAAAATAGATGACAACAGGCCGCCGCCGACGGCAAATCCAAGCGCCGGAAAAATCAATCCCGCCAGAAACGCACCCACGATTCCGACAAGTATGTTTCCGAAAAGGCCAAAACCCCTGCCCTCCATGATCTTTCCGGAAAGCCAACCGGCGATTGCGCCGACCAAAAGCATTGCCAACAAACTGGTGAATTCCATGCCGAGCTCCTGAAGTAGATATCCCTGCCAAAAAGACCGCGGCGGTTGTTCGTGGTCAAGTACCGTTCGCGTCAGACCGGAAAGCCGCCATCCGAATCGTCACCCGCCTCTTCCATCAGGCGGCCCAAATCGGGGATGGTCACGTGCCGCTTTCCTTCAAGTGTGATCACCCCGTCTTTTTTCAAAGCTGAAATCTGGCGACTGACCGTTTCCAACGTCAAACCCAGGTAATCCGCCATGGCTTCTCGGGTCAGGGGCAGGTCGAACACGATAGATCCAGTCAGACCCTTTTGGCTGACCGAAGCGTCCCGGCGCGCAATGATCGACAGCAGGCTGGCAATCTTCTCACGCGCCGTCTTGCGCCCCAGAACCAGCATCCACTCGCGTGCGGCATCAAGCTCGTCCAACGTCATCTGCAATAGGCGATGGGCGATATGCGGGGTGTGGTCCATCAACTCTTCGAACGGTTTCTTGCGGAAACAGCACATCACGACATCCGTCGTTGCCTGAACATCATAAGGCGCAGTATCGCGACCCGGGCGGCCCACGAAATCGCTGGGCAGCAGCAGACCTACCATTTGGGTGCGGCCATCTTCCATCGTCTGAGTCAACGATGCGATACCAGCCACGACCGAGCCGACAAAACTCATCTGATCCCCAGACCAGATGATCGTCTGGCCCGCTTCAAAACTGCGGTAATATTTAATGCTTTCAAGCGCTTCCAGCTCATCTGCATCACACCGGGCACAGACGGCGCGATGACGAATCGGGCAGTCTCCGCAATTTGAATGGTCAAATTGTGCTTTTACTGTCATGCGCGTTCCCACTTGATCTCCATCAAAGCACCTGTGTCGCCTGTCGCATAAAGGTATCGCCATGATAGTGAAACCACAATTGGCAAAGCTTGGACTTTTTGACGCGAAAGTACCGCGTTACACAAGCTACCCCACCGCCCCCCACTTCAGCAACGACGTGGGATCAGACATGTTTGGCGACTGGATTTCCGGGATCAAACCCGGCAGTGCAATTTCGCTGTACATTCATGTTCCATTCTGCCGCAGGCTATGCTGGTTCTGTGCGTGCAGGACACAGGGAACACAAACCGACAATCCGGTGATCGCCTATGTCGACGTTCTGAAGGCCGAACTGGACCTTCTGGCCACGCGGTTGCCTGAGGGTGTGGTCCTGTCGCGCCTGCACTGGGGCGGCGGCACACCAACGTTGCTGAACGCCCAACTGATGCGCGATCTGGCACAACACATCCTGGGTATCGTGCCCATGGGGCCGGATGCCGAATTCTCGGTCGAGATCGATCCGAACGAAATTGACGAGGCGCGTCTGGACGCGCTGGCAGACGCGGGCATGAACCGCGCGTCGATCGGGGTGCAGGATTTCGATGACGAAATCCAGAAAACCATAGGCCGTATTCAAAGCTATGACACCACGCGCGACGCTATCGACATGATCCGTGCACGTGGCATCACAAGCCTGAACGCGGATATCCTTTACGGCCTGCCGCATCAGACCAAGGCGCGCATGACGGAAAGCGTGCAGAAACTCCTGTCGCTCAGCCCGGACCGCGTGGCTCTTTACGGGTATGCCCACGTACCCTGGATGGCCAAGCGGCAGCAGCTGATTCCGTCGGACGCACTGCCAACTCCCGAACAACGGCTGGAACTGTTCGACACAGCCCGGCGTTTGTTCCTTTGGGACAATTATGCCGAAATCGGCATCGACCATTTCGCCACTCAGGATGACGGACTGACCCACGCATTGCGCGCGGGCCGCCTCAAGCGGAACTTCCAGGGTTACACCGACGATCAGGCCGATGTTCTGATTGGAGTCGGGGCCAGCTCGATCTCGCGCTTCCCGCAAGGCTACGCGCAGAATGCCCCGGCTACGTCTGCTCATACCAAGGCTATTCGCAATGGGCAGTTTTCGACATCCCGAGGGCACCTCTTCAAAGGTCAGGACATTCTGCGTGCCCGCCTGATCGAGGCACTGATGTGCGATTTCAAGATCGACTCGGGGGAAATCCTGCGGGATCACGATATTTCGGCCTCTGACTTGGACGAGATGTATCACGCAGCCAATGCATCTTTCGACGGCATGCTGCAAATCACTGAAACCGGGCTTTTCATACCGCCCGAGGCGCGGGCGCTGACCCGGATGATCGCCCGCAGCTTTGACGCCTATGACCTCAGCAAAGCCGGGCACAGCTCGGCCATCTGACCCTTTTTCGGCGGGCAACATTCGGCCCGTGACGCGCAAAACACATCAGGGGCTTGACGCACGCCTGCGGTTTTTCCCACACTCATACTGTAGGGCGGCATCTCGCTCTGCGGTCTGAGGCGGGCAAAATACAGACAATCCTTGTCGGCGCCAACGCGTCGGTCGGTCCCTTTCGTGTAGCCAATCTGCAACCTGAAAGAGGGACAACACTCATGCGCGTTTTCACCGTCCTCGGGCCCAGCCAATCGGGCAAATCTACGCTTGTCGAGGCCATCAGCCGCCTCGACGGGCGCCCCACCACATTCGATGTTTCCGGAACCGTGCATTTGCACGGTTTTTCTTATCTGGACGAGCCCTGGTGCGCGATCGACGTCGATGGGGGCGGCGATGCACTGGCCTATGTCGGCCCTGCAATGGCGATTTCGGACGCCGCCGTGGTTGTCGTGCCCCCTGACCCGAATGCCGCCGTTCTGTGTGCGCCCTACCTGCGATTGGTCGAAGAGGCCGGCATCCCCTGTTTTCTGTTCATCAACCGGATGGACAACCCCAATGGCCGCGTCCGCGATATCATCGCCGCACTGCAAACATACTGCACCCACCACATTGCCCTGCGTCAGGTGCCGATCCGCGAGGGGGATACGATCATCGGCGCGGTCGATCTGATCTCGGAACGGGCCTGGAAATATCAGGAGGGCCAGCCCTCGGCCCTGATCGAACTGCCTCAATCCGTCGAAGACCGCGAGCAGGAAGCGCGAACCGAGCTGCTCGAAACCCTGTCCGATTTCGATGACAACCTGTTGGAACAGCTGATCGAAGACAAGCAACCACCCAGTGACGAGGTCTATGATCTGGCGGCACAGGTCCTGAAGAACCATCAGTTGATTCCCGCCTGCCTGGGCGCCGCAAGCCACGGCAACGGGCTGACGCGTCTGATGAAGGCGCTGCGGCATGAAGCCCCCGAATTTGACATCGCCGCCGGGCGCGACGAGGCCGCAGACAGCGCCCGCGCCATTGCCGGTTTTGCGGATGTCAAAAAACACATCGGAAAAATCGTCGTTCTGCGCGGCCTAGGGGACGGGGTAAAAGCGCATGAGGCGTTGGGCGGTGAGACCGTCGGCAACCTGACAACGCTGGATGCCAAAACCCAAATCGCCACGCTTGAGGCCGGGCAGATCGGGCTGGCAGTAAAATCCGATCACCTCAACCCCGGCTATATCTACGACAGCAATTCGGCGACGGAACTGCCGGAATGGGCGGCCTCGCATCCGGTGGCGCATCGTCAGATCGTCTGGCCCGCGCATGAGCGGGACGATGTGCGCCTGTCCAATGCCCTGAGCCGTCTCGTCGAAATCGACCCCGGTCTGCACGTGCATCAGGATGAGTTGAGCGGTCATTCGATCCTTGGATCGCAAGGACCGCAGCATATGCGTCGGGTGACCGCCAAACTGGCCGAGGATTTCGGGATCGAGATTGAAGCGGACCAAGTCGAAACCGCCTATCGCGAGACCATCCGCTCGCCCGTCGAGCATCGCCATCGCCATCGCAAACAGTCCGGCGGGGCCGGACAGTTCGCGGATGTGGTGATCTCGGTCGCCCCCCTGCCGCGCGGATCGGGGTTCCAGTTCGAAGAGGTGGTCAAAGGCGGCGCAGTACCCAAGAACTACATCCCGTCCGTCGAACACGGGGCCAAGGACGCGTTGGAACAAGGCCCTGAAGGCTTTCCCGTGGTCGATGTCAAAGTGACCTTAAGCGACGGCAAGCATCACAACGTGGACAGTTCAGACTATGCGTTTCGAACCGCAGGCAAGAACGCCGTGCGTGAGGCGTTGCCGCAAGCCAAACCAGTGGTTCTGCAACCGATCCTGACCGCAGAAATTCACCTGCCATCCGATTTTGTGGGCGATCTGGTGCCAACCATCAGCACGCTGCAAGGGCAGGTTCTGGGGTTTGAGGGCAACCCAAACGCCTCTGGGTGGGAGATCTTCAATGCTCAAATCCCCGCCGTGGCCGAGGATGAGTTGCATCGCACTCTTGCCAGTGCCACGCGCGGAACCGGGTGGGTCAAGCTGAGCTTTGATCACTATGAAGAACTACGCGGGCCGGTCCCGAAAGCGGCATCCAAAGAAAAAGCCAGCGCCTGATGGCCTGACGGTGGCGGGCTGATATCAGCCCGCCGCAGCAATCAATTCGCGGGTATAGTCGGTCTGGGCATTTTCGAACAAATCCTCGGCCGAGCCCATTTCAACCACGTCCCCGTTGCGCATGACGATCACCTTGTGCGACATCGCCCGCACAACTTTCAGGTCATGGCTGATGAACAGATAAGCCAGCCCGTATTTCTTTTGCAGATCGCGCAGCAGATCAACGATCTGAACCTGAACCGTCATGTCCAGCGCGCTGGTCGGTTCGTCCAGAACCAGCAGTTTGGGCCGCAAGACCATCGCGCGTGCAATGGCGATGCGCTGACGCTGACCGCCTGAAAACTCGTGCGGATACCGGTCCATGGCCGCAGGATCCAGGCCCACCTCTGTCATCACCTCGGCGACCAACTCGCGCGGCGCGCGATGAGGATCAATGTTGTGAATGGCCAGACCCTCCGCGATAATCTGCTGACAGGTCATACGTGGGCTGAGGCTGCCGAACGGGTCCTGAAACACGATCTGCATATCCTTGCGCAACCGGCGCAGCTCTCGCGTGGACCATTTTCGAACATCCTGATCGCGAAAGGTGATGCCGCCTTCGGACGCGATCAGACGCATGATTGCCAGCGCCAGCGTGGTCTTGCCCGACCCGCTTTCGCCCACGATCCCCAAGGTCTCACCCGCGCGCACGCTCAGCGTGGCGTCATTCACCGCTTTCACATAGCCGACCGTGCGTTTCAGAAACCCGCGCTGGATCGGGAACCAGACCTTCAGATGATCCGTGCGCGCGACTTCCTCGGCATCTGTTGCAACGGCGTCCGGCTGACCCGAAGGTTCCGCGGCTAGGAGCTTGCGGGTATAGGGGTGCTGCGGGTTGTCGAAGATCTCGGCAGTCGCGCCGGTCTCGACGATCTCACCATCCTTCATCACGCAAACCCGGTCGGCAATGCGCCGCACGATGCCCAGATCATGGGTGATGAACAGCATCCCCATGTTTTCCGATTTCTGCAATTCAGCCAGCAGTTCGAGGATCTGCGCCTGAATGGTCACATCCAGTGCCGTTGTCGGCTCATCCGCGATCAGGATGTCCGGCTTGTTGGCAAGGGCCATGGCGATCATCACACGCTGCCGCTGACCGCCCGACAACTGATGCGGATAGCTGTCCAGCCGGTCTTGAGGGTCGCGGATACCGACCTTGGTCAGCAATTCGACAATCCTGTCCCGCGCCACATCGCCCGCTACACCCTGATGCAGGGCCAGCGATTCAGCCATCTGTTTCTGGATCGTGTGCAACGGGTTCAGCGAGGTCATCGGCTCCTGAAAGATAAAGCTGATGTCATTGCCGCGCACATCCATCAGGCGTTGCTCCGAGGCGCCGATCATCTCCTGCCCGTCATAGGTGACCGACCCTTCGACAATGGCGCTTTCGCCCAGCAACGATACGGTGCTGAGCGCGGTAACCGATTTGCCCGATCCGGATTCGCCCACCAGCGCCACGGTTTCCCCGCGATCGACATGGAATGACACGCCCCGAACCGCAGCACTGATCCGACCGTCCTGCCGGAACGAGACCTTCAGGTTGTTTACATCCAGCAGGCTCATGAGAAGGTCTTTCTGGGATCAAATGCATCGCGTACACCTTCGAAAATGAAGACCAGCAGGGACAGCATGATGGCAAAGGTGAAGAAGGCGGTGAAGGCCAGCCATGGGGCCTGAAGGTTCTGTTTCGCCTGCAAGGTCAGCTCTCCCAGCGAGGGGGCCGAGGACGGCAGACCAAAGCCCAGATAATCCAGCGAAGCCAGCCCGCCAATGGTGCCCGTGACGATGAAGGGCATGAAGGTCAGCGTGGCCACCATCGCATTGGGCAGCATGTGACGGAACATGATCGTCATGTTGCCCACACCCAGTGCCCGCGCAGCGCGCACATATTCAAGGTTTCGCGCCCGCAGGAACTCGGCGCGCACCACACCAACCAGTCCGGTCCAGCTGAACAGGATCATCAGCGCGACCAGCAGCCAGAAACTTCGCCCCAGCACCGCGAACATGATGATGATCACGTAAAGCGACGGGGTTGCCGACCAGATCTCGATGATCCGCTGAAAGATCAGGTCCAGCCAACCGCCGAAGAAACCCTGTATGGCACCGGCAAAAATACCGATCAGGCTGGCAGCACCCGTCACCAGCAGCGTGAACAGGATCGACAGGCGGAAGCCGTAAATCACCCGTGCCAGCACATCGCGCTTGGTGTCATCGGTGCCCAGCAGGTTCTGGCCGTTGGGCGGCAAGGGTGCAGCCCCGGGGCGATCCACAGACGTGTTGTAGGAATAGGGGATCAGCGGCCAAAGCGACCAGCCGCGTTCAAACCCCTCAGCCTGGAATGTACCGGCGTCGATCTGCTCGATGATGCCTTCGGGATCATCGAAACAGTCTTCCAATCCACCGCTGTCGATCAGGCACTGAACCTCGGGGTCGCGATAAATCGCTTCGGTCTGGAAATCGCCGCCAAATTCCGTTTCTGCGTAGAAGTTGAAAACCGGCGTAAAGTACTCTCCCCGGTACTTCACGAGGATGGGTTTGTCGTTGGCGATGAACTCGGCGAACAACGACAGGCCGAACAACACAGCGAAGATGATCAACGACCAGAAGGCTCGTCTGTTGCGGCGAAAGTTGCTCCAGCGGCGCTGGTTCAGAGGGGACAAGGCCATTTACCCCTCCCGCTTTTCGAAATCGATACGCGGGTCGACCAGCACATACATCAGGTCGCTGATGATGCCGACCACCAGACCCATCAGGCCAAAGATGAACAGCGTGCCGAAGATCACCGGGTAATCCCGCGCCACGGCGGCTTCAAACCCGAGACGCCCCAGACCATCAAGTGAGAAGATCGTCTCGATAATGATCGAACCTCCGAAGAACACGCCGATGAACACGGCCGGGAACCCTGCAATCACAATCAGCATCGCGTTGCGGAAGACATGACCATAGAGAACCTTGCGCTCGCTCAGCCCTTTGGCGCGGGCGGTCATGACATATTGCTTTTTGATTTCATCGAGAAACGAGTTCTTGGTCAGCAGCGTCAGCGTCGCGAAGGCCGAGATCGTCAGCGCAATTGTCGGTAACGCGATATGCCAGAAGTAATCTGCGATCTTGCCAAAGAGACTCAGGCTGTCCCAGTTGTCGGATGTCAGCCCCCGCAGCGGGAAGATCTGCCAATAGGATCCACCGGCAAAAAGCACCAGCAGCAGAATGGCAAACAGAAAGCCAGGGATCGCATAGGCCACGATGATCGCAGCGCTGGTCCACGTGTCGAACTGCGAACCGTCCCTGATCGCCTTGCGAATGCCCAGAGGGATCGAAACCAGATAGGCAATCAGCGTTGACCACAGGCCCAGCGAGATCGAGACCGGCATTTTCTCGAGCACCAGATCAATCACGCTGATCGAGCGGAAATAA